>NZ_JBVHXT010000037.1:94140-112703 GCF_055569255.1 Streptomyces sp. NPDC029296 | reverse complement strand
CTGCCTTCAGCACCGCAAGCTCTTCGACGAGCACACCGCCTTCCCCGTCGAACTCGCCCCCGCAGCTTGACGTGTTGAGCGCCTGAGGTGTCTATCCTGCCGCACTCGACCTCCCGCATGCCCTCGTCGAGTGGGTCACGATGCTCATCGTCACCCGTGAGGGTGACCGACGGTGCAAACTCCCGCCGCACCAGCGGGCGCTCGTCGCTCTGGTGTACCTACGCCGCCACGACACCCTTACCCGGCTCGCCTCCGGCTTCGGGATATCCGTCGGCACCGCCCACGCGTATGTCGCCGCCGTGACCGCCCTGCTCGCCGAACGGGCCCCGGGCCTGCTCAAGACTCTGCGCGAGCATGATCCGGAGTTCGTCCTGCTGGACGGGACCCTCGCCGAGTGCGACCGCGTCGGCGACAGCCGGGCCGACTACTCGGCCAAGCACCGTCGGCACGGCGTGAACGTCCAGGTCGTCACCGACCCCGCCGGTAAGGTCCTGTGGATCTCGCCCGCGCTGCCGGGCCGCACCCACGACCTGACCGCAGCCCGCACCCACCGCATCATTCGGATCTGCGAACGCCAGGGCGTCCCGATCCTCGCCGACCGCGCCTACCAAGGCGCCGGCCCCTGGGTCACCACCGGACTCAAACGGCCACCGGGTGGTGAGCTCTCCCTCACCCAGCGCACCGTCAACCGGGCTCTGGCCGCGGCGAGAGCACCAGTCGAACGCGGCATGGCACGGCTGAAGTCCTGGCAGATCTTCCGCAGGTCCCGGATCAGCCCCAACCGCATGACCGTCATCGCCAAAGCTGTCCTCACCCTGGAGAGGCAACGCTGAAAACGCTCAGTGACGACGGCGAGCAACCCCCGCCGACGCGGGGACGACTTGAACCTGTACCGGGTGCGCCTGCCATTCATCGAGCAACCCCTGCGGACGCGGGGACGACCTGCTGGTGGAGCAACCCCCGCTCGCGTAGGGACGACGGCGAATCCTCCGATACGGCGCTGCGTCCACCCGAGCTACCCCCGCGGGCGCGGGGACGGACGACACTTGATGAGCTGGGACGATGTTAGCGGGACTACCCGTTTTCATTGACGTGAGTTGTGGTGCTGGACGCGGCACGCGCTGAACGCGCGGCAGTCATAAGTCGGTCGTGAGTCCACGAAAGGCGCCTTTACCAGGCTGCTGCTGGGGGTGGGCCGACGGCAAGCTCGGCGGCGCGCTCCCGGGACCCCTCGCGCGAGGACGACGGCGACCCACGCGGTGACGAGGACGTCGACCAGGAGCTACCGCCGCTCGCGCGGGAACGACCTTGACTCGATAGGCGCCGCGCAGCGCGACGTTGAGCAACCCCCGCTCGCGCGGGGACGACATGATGATGGCGAAGGCGAAGGTGGCCGACGACGAGCTACCCCCACTCGCGGAGACGACGTTCTCCAGCATCTCGCCGCCCACGGACAGGAACAGCCCCCGCGGGCGCGGGGACGACCCGGGGCCGACGTACTGGTAGACCTCGATCAGGGAGCAACCCCGCTCGCGCAGGGACGACCGGGCCGCGAGCTGCTGCGTAGTGCCCCGAACCGAGCAACCCCCGCACGTACGGGAACGACGGCGGGAGGCGGACAGGATCTCCGCCGCCGGGAGGGCAACCCCCGCCCGCGCGGGGACAACGTCGGCATGAACACCGATGCGAAAACCGCCCTGGAGCTACCCCCGCGGGCGCGGGGACGACACTTGATGAGCTGGGACGATGTTAGCGGTGCCGGCCGTTTTCATTGACGTGCGTTGTGTGCTGGACGCAGCAAGCGCTGAACGTGCGGCAGTTACCCACTCAGGCTGCGGGACTTCACCGTCGAGCACGCCGTTGACCCGTCCCCTACAGCGGCAGTCCCGGTGGGGACACCTGCCCGCGAAGACTGACGACCGACTATGGGGACACGCACCACGCGACGTCCAGATGCTGCCGCGCGGTGGGCACAGACCCAGAGCGCCGGCTCGTACCCCTTTTCCCGGGCCCGGGCCGACACCGCGTTCCAGAGTTCGAGAGGGCCTGGAGCAACAGGGTGGTGGCATCGTCGTGGTAGCCGTCGTGGTTGGGCTGGGTCGCGGCGACCAGCATGTCGGCGAGGGCTTGGAGGTCGGTGTCGTGCGTTGGGCACAGATCCTCCCCGCTGTTTCGGCGAGTTCGTCCAGGTCCCGGTCTTCTGCGCCACCCCGCACGGGCCTCACCTCGGGGCGCGGAAGCGACCAGCCGCCGCCGGCGGCGGATCATGCAGTAGGTGGAGCCAGGCCCGCAGGCGCGGGGACGACTTCTGCATGGCCTTGGTGATCGTGTGCGAGCAACCCCGCGGGCGCGGGGACGACGGAATCCGGCCCGGTAGCCGGTAGGGGGCCGGAGAGCAACCCCCGCGGACGCGGGGACGACCCAAGCCGGGTGGACGTCAGAAGCGGCTCGGGAGAGCAACCCCCGCTCGCGCGGGGACGACACTTCTTGAGCTGGGACGATGCTAGCCGAGGGAGCCGTTTTCATTCACGTCGATCGTGGTGCTGGGCGCAGAACGCGTGCCAGCCAACGCTGCTGCTGCTCGGGCCTCGGCGGGATGGGGACGGTCCCGGAGGCGGTGGAGCAGCTGGAGCCGGCGGGAGAACTGCCCCCGCGGACGCGAGGACGACTTGAAAGAGGGCACCGCTGCTGCAGCCCTCCGCAGACTACCCCGCTCGCGCGAGAACGACTGGCCCGTAGCGTGCTCGCCGGCACCGGCTTCCGGGTACCCCCCACTCGCGCGGGGACGACTGGGCGGGCGCCTTGGACGGCATGAACCTCAGCAAGCAACCCCCGTCGTGCGGGGATGAGTTGGCGATCGCCGCTGTCGTCGGCGCCGCTGCGGAGCAACCCCCGCTCGCGCGGGGACGACTGCATCGGGGTCGATGTCGATGTCCCGCACGTTGAGCAACCCCCGCTCGCGCGGGGACGACAGGCACTTCGTCCAGGACGCCGCCCCACCGGTGGAGCAACCCCCGCTCGCGCGGGGACGACACTTCTTGAGCTGGGACGATGCTAGCCGGGGGAGCTGTTTTCATTCACATTGATCGTGGTGCTGGGATGGAAGCGACCACAGAGGACTCGGCAGCCGACCCTACTGTCGCTCGGACCCTCGGCGGGCGCCAGGATGACGTCTGTGGCCGTGAAGCGGCCGGCCGGGGAGGAGTCGTGTTCACGGGCGGCCGCACTTTTCTCACACGGAGCCGTAATGGCAGCAGGGGGTTGAGGCGACCCGTGCGGCGCGTGCAGCAGCCCCGTTACGGCTGGGCGTGCGGATTCGCCGCACTGCGGGCCGCCGTGCCAGCAGAAGACGTACCGGCGCCACGGCCGCACGGCGCCCGGACACGCCCCTGCCCGAAACCGAGGCCTGGGCCGGGCTGACGCAGGCCGTACCGGCACCCGCCTCGAGGACGACACCCCGCGGCGAGGGAGCTCAGGCCTGATGCTGGAGCAACCCCTTGCGGACGCGGGGACGATCTCGCGGCCCGTGTGCGATCCGTCTGGTGAAGCCCAAGTTCCCTCGCGGCGCGGGGCCGACGTGCCGATCGGCGTGAACTGGTCCACGGGCGCCGAGCTGCTCCTGCGGGCGCAGGGACGACCGGTCATCCATCTCGTACGCTCACAGGAGCGCCTCGCGAGCTACCCCGCTCGCGCGGGGACGACCCGCTGGGGTACGTCCAGCCGAGCAGGATGTCGGAGCAACCCCCGCTCGCACGGGGACGACCCCGCCCGTCAGCACACCGAGAGGAACCGCATCGGGCACCTCGTGCCACTCGCCGTCCTCGCCGAGCACCTCCAGGCGCGCGGTCACTGGCCCCTCGCGATCTCGCAGCGCCCGGTCTCGGTGTGCTGCTCGGTGCAGGCCGGCCCGCAGTGCTGCGCCAGCTCGGCCGTCCATGCGGCGATATGCGCGTACTTGGCCTCGGTGGTGTGGCCGTCCCACAGGGCGCGGACGTCTAGGGCGTCGACGCGCTCGACGTGGGTGAGCAGGTCGGCGTCCCGGGGCGCGATGTGCCACGAGCACTGCTGGCCGCCGAGAGTGAGGTACACGATCTGCCAGCCGGGCTCGTCCACGTCCTGAGCGTTGGTGATGACGGCGCCGTCGGTCATCGCGGCGAGGAGGGCTACGAGGTGGGCGCGCTCGCGGTACGCACCATCGCGCTCGGCCTCGGCGTCGGTGAGGGCATCGCGGAGCCGCGAGCTACCCCCGCTCGCGCGGGGACGACGCGCAAGCCCGGCGCCTACCAGCGGATGCTGACCGACCCGGCCGAGCAACCTCCGCTCGCGCGGGGACGACGCCTCGGTGCTGTTCAGGCCCATCGCCTGGGCCGAGCAACCCCGCTCGCGCGGGGACGACGCGATCTCCCGGAAGAAGTCCGCGGTGTCGCACGAGCTACCCCCGCTCGCGGGGACGAAAACATGTTGACCTGCAGTGATATTAGCGAGTGACGCTCGTTTCCTGCGGGCGTATCGGCCGTTGGCGGCTCGCTCTCGGGGCGTTGTCAGTGCTGGCCTCTATGGTGCCGGTCATTGGTGAGCAGGGCTGGCGGTGGGAGGTCTGGTCGGTGGAGGACGGGCGGTCGGTCGTGGAGCTGATGCGGTCGTGGGGGGTGCCGGAGGAGACGGTGGTGCGGGTGTCGCGGCTGTGGGGGAAGTCTGCCGCGCGTAATGGTGGGCGGACGCATGTGCTGCTCGGTCATTTGCTGGATACGGCCGCTGTGGCGGGAGTGATGTGGGACCGGTATCTCGCGCCGTCGCTGCGTCGGCGTCTGGACGAGATCAGCGGGGGGCGGGGGCGGGCGTGGTTCATGTGGGTGTGCGCTATCCACGACTGCGGGAAGGCGTGTCCGGCGTTCCAGGGTCTGGATGCTGCTGAGGCTGTTCCTGTGCGTGCGGCTGGGCTGGCGTGGGGGCGGGTGCCGGCGGGGAAGCGGTGGCGGCATGACGTGGCGGGCGGGGCACTGCTGGAGGCGCGGTTACGTGAGGAGTGGGGGGACGCGGATGCTGTGGGGTGGGTGTGGCCCCTGGTGGCTGGCCACCACGGTGCGTTTCCGTCGGTGGACGCGTTGGAGCCGCCGTATCCGGATGCGCTGGGCAGGGGGCGGGCGTGGGCGGAGGTGCAGCGGGTGGTGGTGGATGTGGTCACTCGCGTGGTGGGTTTCGCTGATGTGGCGGCGGTGCGGCCGGTTTCGCCGTTGAGGAAGGCGGAGCAGTTGGCCTTGTCGGGGCTGATCGTGATGGCGGACTGGATCGCCAGTGACAACCAGAGTTTTCATGGGCTGGCGGATGCGGGTGGGGTGTCGCCGGCCGGTGCGTGGCGTCGGGCGGAGGTGGCGTGGCGGGGGCTTCGTTTCCGTGGTGGCTGGGGTGGTCTTGTGGTGCCGTCGTCGGCGTTGGTGCCGTTGTCGGGGCGTCTGGGTGTGGTGCCGCGTGCGTCGCAGCGGGAGCTGGTGGAGTGGGCGTGGTCGTTGCCGGTGCCGGGTTTGCTGGTGGTGGAGGCGCCGATGGGGGAGGGGAAGACGAAGGGGGCGCTGGCGGCGGCGGAGGTGCTGGCGGCGCGTTTTGGGCTTGATGGTGTGTTTGTGGCGATGCCGACGCAGGCGACGAGTGATCCGATGTACGAGCAGGTGTTGGAGTGGGTGCGTTCTTTCGATCCGGAGCTTGAGTCGCAGGTGGCGTTGCTGCACGGTAAGCGGCGTTCCAACCGGCTGTGGCGGGAGATCTGGGAGGAGGGCCGTCCGGCGGGTGCCGGGTCGGTCAGTCCGTGGGATGACTTCGGGGCGATCGACGAGGACGACGATTTGGGCTGGCCGGCCGGTAGGGGCGGCGGGGATGCTTGGGCTGAGCGCAGTGGGCCGCCGGTGTGGTTCCTGGGGTCGAAGCGGGGGCTGTTGGCGCCGTTCGTCGTGGGTACGGTCGATCACCTGCTGTATGCGGCGACGCGTACCCGGCATGTGATGCTGCGGTTCGCCGGTCTCATGGGCAAGGTCGTGATTGTGGACGAGGTGCATGCCGCCGACGTCTACATGCGGCGGTTCCTGCTGGAGGCGTTGCGGTGGCTGGGGCAGGCCGGGGTGCCGGTGGTGCTGCTGTCGGCGACGTTGCCCCCGGCGCAGCGGCAGGCGTTCGTGAATGCGTATCTGTCGGGGGCGGTGGGTTCGGCGGATGTGGATCAGCCGGTGCCCGAGCCGGCCGGGTATCCCTGCGTGAGCGCGGCGTGGGCTGTGGAGGGGCGGCCGGTGGTGAACAGCTCTCGTGCGGTGGTGCCGTCGTGGCGGGAGCCGGTGCCGACCCGTATCGAGTGGCTGGCGGACACGGAGGTGGACGGGGCGGTCGTGGTGGAGGCGGCGCGGAAGGCGGTGGCCGGGGGTGGAGTCGTCCTGGTCGTCGTCAACCAGGTGGACCGGGCGCAGGCCGTTTACCGGGGTCTGCGTGAGGGTGGTTTCGACGGGGTGCTGCATCTGCTGCATGGGCGGTTGTGTACCGCTCACCGTGCGGAGCGGACGGAGGAGTGTCTGCGGGCCATGGGGCCTGGGGCGGGTGATGCGCGGCCTGAGCGGATGGTGGTGATCGCGACGCAGTTGGCCGAGCAGTCCTTCGACGTGGATGCGGATGTGCTGATCACGGATCTGGCCCCGGTGGATCTGCTGCTGCAGCGGATCGGCCGGCTTCACCGGCATGCGGGGACGCGCCGTCCGGCCGTTCATGCGGTGCCGCGGGTCCTGGTGACCGGCGTGGCCGCCGGGACATCCGGGAAGCCGTGGTTCCTGCCTGCGTCGGAGAAGATCTACGGGCTGTGGCCTTTGTTGCGTGCGGCGGCGCTGGTCGCCGAAGTCGCCGGCCCGCTGCCGGGTGCCGGTGCCGCTGAGGGCACCGGTTCGGGCACCTGGAGTATCCCGGTGGATGTGCCTGGTCTGGTGGCGCGGGCGTACGGGGACGAGGACGTCTGCCCGAAGGAGTGGGACGAGCCGTCCGCCCGCGTCGCCTGGCGGGCGACGGAGGAGAAACGCCGGTCGCACGCGGAGGAGTTGTTGCTGACCCGGCCTCGTGAGTGGGGGACGGCGACCCTGGAGGGGCTGCACTACGGGGGCGGCAGCGCTGTTGCCGAAGAGGATCTGGATGCGGTGGTGCGCGATGGCGATCGTAGCGTCGAGGTTGTCATCGTGCGCCGCGTCACGGGCGGTTACACGGCGTGGGACGGGACGCGGCTCGGTGTGCACGGGGACGTGCCGGACGAGGCGGTGGAAGAGCGGCTGCTGGGCGGCAGCGTCCGCTTGCCGGTCGGGCTGTCGGCGGAAGCTGAGCAGCTGAAGCCGCTTCCGGGGTGGGCGGATCACCCGTGGCTGCGTTACGCCCCCGCTCTGGTGCTGGAGGACGGGTGGGCGGACCTGGGCGGCGCCCGCGTCTCCTACGACGACCTTGAGGGACTGCTGGTCAAGCGGGCCTGAGGGTGACGAGCGAGCGTTTCACGTGACGCCGGGTGCCCTGCAAGCGGGGCGTTGCGATGCCTGAGTGGAACGCCGTGATGGTGCCGGGTCCGGCGAGTGCGGCCCGTACTGACAGTTCGCTCGCCCGTTCACTTGAAGCACCAATGTTCACTCTTTTTCGCCATAAATCTCAAGAAACCACGCGAACCGCCTTCGGTCTGTGCCACGGTGGTCCTCCACACGAGGCAGCCAACTCGCGCTCTGTTACGGGGAGTTGGCTTGTGTACGGGAGGGGATCATGGGGCCGGACGAGGATCTGGTCAGGGGAGCCTGGCTGCCTGTCGTCGGCGTGGAGGACGGGCGGCGGGAGACCGGCCTGCTGGACGTGCTGTTGGGTGCGGACGCTGTCCGGCGGCTGGATCTGCCGGTGCCGACGATGCTGCCGGCCGTGCTGCGTCAGGTGTTGCTGCCCGTCGTGTTCGACGCGCTGGGGTTACCGCGGACGCGTGGGGAATGGGGCGAACGGTTCGCGCAGGGCGGCTTCTCGGACCAGGAGAAGGAAAAGCTCGCCGACTACCTCGGTCCCCGGTACGGGAACCGGTTCCGGCTCTTCTCCGAACGGCCCTTCGCTCAGGTGGCGGGTCTGTCGGCGCTCAACGGTGAGACCAAGCCGTCCACGCTGCTGATCCCGTCGGTGGCTTCGGGCAACAACGTGCCGCTGTTCAGCGCCCTGAGTGAGGCCGATCACCTGGACCTGGTGCCCGGGCAGGCGGCGCTGTGGCTGCTGCACACGCACTGCTGGGACACCGCGGCCATCAAGACGGGGGCGGTCGGTGACGGGCAGGCCAAGAACGGCAAGACGACGGGCAATCCGACCGGGCCGCTGGGCCAGTTCGGCGTGATCATGCCGACCGGCCGGACCTTGTACGAGACGCTGCTGCTGAACACGCCTGTGCGGGCTGACGGGCTGGCTGCGGGTGACCGCCCGCAGTGGGCGTGGGACGAGCGCCCGGACTCCTCCGCCGCGAAGTCGCCGGCCGGCCCCGAGTGGTCGGTGCGCCCCGCTGGGGGCCTGCTTGATCTGCTCACCTTCCAGGCCCGCCGGATCCGGCTGATTCCGGCCGAGACCGAGAACGGGCCGCGCGTGCGTCAGGTGGTCGTGTGCGCCGGGGACCGGCTCGCCCTGACGCCGCAGGAGGAGCCGCACACGGCCTGGAACCACACGGCCAAGCCGAAGGCGGGCCAGCCGGCCCGGCGTCCGCGCCGGCATACCCCGGGCCGTGCCGCGTGGCAGGGCCTCGGGGCGCTGCTGGCACTGGCGCTGCCAGTGGACGGCGACGGGGTGTACACCTCGGAGCTGTTGCGGCAGACGGGTGCCCTGCGCCGGGAACGTCGGCTGCCCGGCGACTTCGCGCTGACGGTTGAGGTCTGCGGTCTGGAGTACGGCAACCAGTCCGCTGTGGTGGAGAACGCGGTCGCCGACAGCATTCCGCTGCCGGTGGCGGCCCTCCTCGCCGACGACGACTGGCTGCGCGTGGCCGTCCTGGAGTGTGTGGAGCAGGCCGACCGGGTCGCACGAGCGCTGGACGGTCTCCACGCCGATCTGCGGCGGGCCAGTGGCGGGGAGCCGCTGCCGCGGGACAAGGGGGAGCGGCCCTCGGCCCGGTTCCTGCACGCGGTCGACGGCAGGATGCGGCGGCTGCTCGCAGGTCTGCGGACCATCGGTGAGGACTACGACATGCTGGAGCGGGCTCAGGAGGCGTGGGAGGTCACGCTGCGGCGGGCGGCTCTGCGGGAGGCGGAGGGTCTGCTGGCGGCCGTGCCGCCCCGCGCTGTGGTCGGGCGGACCGAGAAGGTGAACGGCAAGGAGGTCGTCTTCCGCAGCGGCAAGGCGGCCGGGCTGTTCCACAAGAAGCTCGGTGACATCCTCACCCGGTTCGCCGATGCCGTACCGGCCGAGGGGGAGGCGGCATGAAGACGACGAGGACGACGGCCGGCCGGACCTACCGGGCGTACTTCTGGGAAGAGGTCACCAGCGAGTGGGGCGCGCCGGCCGAACAGCGGAGCGCGGCCCGGTCTCGGCCTTGGGCGGGGGCGGAGCGGGGTCTGCGTGCCTTGCGGGACGGTCTGGGCCGTGAGCCGGGCACCGTCGCCGGGATGCGGTACCTGCACCGGGTGGAACTCACCGACGCCGCGCGCGGGGCGGACGGGCTGCCCCGCGCCTACCTGGCCGAGCACGCCGCCCTGACCCTGTTCGGCCTGCACCAGAGCGGCATGGCGCGGTCGGCGCACCGGCCGGGTGCCGGCCTGGGCACGGCGTGCCGTGCCCTGCGGGCCCAGCTCGCGGCCGACGCCGCGGCGGGCTCCGGGCGCCGGTTGACGCTCGCCGACGAGCACCGTGTCGCGGCTGCGGTCACCCGGCGGCTGACGGCCGCCGCGACCGCCCTGGACCTGGACGAACTGGTCCACCACCTGCGCGGCCTGGTGCCTTTGCTGCGCCAGGCGGACATCGGCCTGGACTACACGCGGCTGCACCGTGACCTGTGCGACTGGCTGACGCCGCACCACGGCCGGGTGCTGCGCGCCTGGGGCCTGCAGTACACCGCTCCCCTGACGCCGGAGGGGGAAGCCCAGGCGGCCGGGCGGGATGCGGAGGGGTGGTACTGGGCCGGGTTCGACCCGAAGCGTGCCGAGGCGGGTGCCGAACTGGCGGCAGTGCGCTCCGGGCTGGGCCGGGAGGCCGGTACGGTGCCTGCCCTGTGGACCTTCTACCGCACCCGGATGGGCAGTGAGCTGCGCGCCAAGGGTGCTCTGACCCGGGACCTGAGCGCGGAGCACGCGGTGCTGGCCCTGTTCGGCCTGCACCAGCAGGGCCGGAGCAGGGTCATGCACGCTCCCGGGGTCAGTCCCGGAACCGCGTGCCGGCTCCTCCTCGCCCGCAACAACGGGGACCGGACAGCGCTGGAGAACCGCCTCGGCGCGCTGCTCACCTCCCTCGACTCCGGTGAGCTGGGCCATCAGCTGCGCAGTCTCGTGCCCCTGCTGCGGCAGGCCGACATCGGCCTGGACTACACCCTCGTGCGCAGGGCGTTGCGTGACTGGGACGACCCCAAGCGGCCACAGGCACAGTCCCGCCTGCGCAGTGGATGGGACCGCGACTTCCGCCGCGAGGCCGCACAGCCCTGAACCGCTGCGTCCCGGTCCTGACAGCACCGGCCGCCGACGCGGGCACTCGTGCTTCCTGTTCTCGCACCTTCCAGGCGTGGCCGCTGGCCTTCGCCCCGGCTTCCCGTGCCGCCGCCAGGGTGCGGCACTCACCTTGCCAAGGAGCTCCTCATGTCTCAGCCCAACCTGTTCGTCGAGGTCCACATCCTGCAGAGCGTCCCGCCGTCCAACATCAACCGGGATGACTCCGGCACCCCGAAGCAGGCCCTCTACGGCGGTGCCCGGCGGGCCCGCGTCTCCTCCCAGGCGTGGAAGCGCGCCACCCGGATCGAGTTCGCCGCCTCCGAGCCGTCCGCCGACCGCGCGACCCGTACCAAGCGGATCGCCGCCCTGCTCGCCGAGCGCCTCGCCCGGCCCGAGAGCGACGGTGGTGCCGGCCTCGAGGCCGCCCAGGCCGACCGCCTGGCGGCCGCGCTGCTGGAACCGCTGGGTATCAAGAAGTCGGCCAAGAAGGAGGAGCAGTCCGCTTACCTGCTCTTCTTCGGCAAGCGCCAGCTGGATGACCTTGTCCGTCTGCTCGGCGGGCGGGCCGCGCAGCTGGCGGCGCTGCCCGACAAGGAGCTGCAGGAGGAGGCCGGCAAGCTGCCCGTGGTCTCCGCCCTGGCGACCGGGCATCCCGCGGAGGTCGCTCTCTTCGGCCGGATGGTCGCCGACCTGAAGGACCTGAACGTCGACGCCGCCGTCCAGGTCGCGCACGCCCTGTCCACCCACGCGGTGCGCACCGAGTTCGACTACTACACCGCCGTCGACGACGAGAACACCGACGACAACGGGGCCGGCATGATCGGCACCGTGGAGTTCAACTCCTCCACCCTCTACCGCTACGCCGTCCTCGGCGCCCACCAGCTGCGCGACAACCTCACCTCGGCCGAGGCCACCCGCGACGCCACCGTCCGGTTCATCGACGCCTTCACCCGGTCCATGCCCGCCGGCCACCAGAACTCCTTCGCCCACCGCACCCTGCCCCACCTGGTCCTGGTCACCGTCCGCACCGACCAGCCCGTCAATCTCGTCTCGGCCTTCGAAGAACCCGTCACCGGGAACCAGGGCCTGGCCGCCGAGTCCGCCACCGCCCTGGCCGCCGAGTTCCGGACGGTCGGCGAGACCTGGGGCACCGTGCCCCTGCGGACCCTGGCCACGTACGCGCTCGAAGGCGACAAGCTCACCGACGCCTTCGGCCCGTCGCTGCCCTTCCAGACCCTCCTCGACGAGGTCGGCGGCCTGGTCGGCGCCTGGCTGGCCGACGGTGAGATCCCCGCTCAGCGGGTGCAGGCCAAGGAAGAGGCCGTTCAGCGATGAGTGAGATGGCCGTGCTCGCCCTGCGGCTGGCCGCCCCCCTGCAGTCCTGGGGCGGCCCCTCCCGCTACAACCGCCGCGACTCCCGCCCCGAGCCCACCAAGTCCGGCGTCCTGGGCCTGCTCGCGGCAGCCGAGGGCCGCCGCCGCGAAGCCTCCCTGACCGACCTGCTCGGGCTGCGCCTGGGCGTACGCGTCGACCAGCCCGGCACGCTGCTGCGCGACTACCACACCGTCAGCGACCACCGCGGTCTTCCCCTGCCGGCCGCCAAGGTCGACGCGAAGGGTATGCAGAAGAAGACCGGCCCGGCCAAGTACACCGGTGTCACCCAGCGCTACTACCTCCAGGACGCGGTCTTCACCGCCGTCCTGCGCGGCCCCGCCGCACTCCTGGAGCAACTCGAACACGCCGTACGCCACCCGGTCTTCCCGCTGTCGCTGGGACGCCGGTCCTGCCCGCCGACCGGACCGGTAACTCTCGGCCTGCACCCCGACGCCGAACTCGCACAGGCCCTCACCCACGTGCCCTGGCAGGCCTCCGCGCACCACCGCGCCCGCTTCCGGGGGCCCAAGGTCACGCTGGAAGCCACCGTCGAGGACCCGGCCGGCGACCTGACGGCAGCGGATGTCCCCGACACCTACGACCTGAAGACCGGCACCGTCTTCGGCCAGCGCACCGTCCGGCACCTGTGGATCAACCTGCCCACCGGCCAGGCCACGAACGACCAGGCCGACAACCGCGCCGACCGGACAGACCCCGGCCACGACCCCTTCGCTCTCCTGGGCTGGTGACCCCTTGCCGTACCTGTCGAAAATCGCCCTCAACCCCCGCCGCCGGGCAGCCGTCTCCCTGCTGGCCAACCCCCACAAGCTGCACGCCGCCGTCCTGGGCGGCCTCGCCGTCCAGCCCGTCACCGAACGCGTGCTGTGGCGCCTGGAAAACAGCACCCCGCACCGCGCCGAGATCCTCGTCCTCACCGAGAACCGGCCCTCCTGGCAGCACCTGGTGGAACAAGCCGGCTGGCCGGACGCCGACGGAGCCGAACCACTCATCGCCGACTACACCCCCCTGCTGCAACGCCTCACCCGCGGTCGCGAGTTCGCCTTCCGGCTCACCGCCAACCCCGTCCAGACCGTGCAGCGCCCCGACAAACCCAGCGAACAGCAGACCCAGCGCCTCAAGGCCCTTGCCGACACACCCGAAAAGCGGCGCGGCTTCCGCGTCGCACACCGCACCGCCGCACAGCAGCTCGCCTGGCTGCTCGCCCGCACCGAACGCCACGGCTTCACCATCCCCGCCGCCCACACCGGCCCCGCCATCGACCTGGAAACCCCCGCCCCCGCCCGGCCGTCCGCCGAGCCGGCACCCGCCGTCTCCCTCATCGCCCGGGACACCCTGCGCTTCGCCAAGAGCAGCGACGGCCCCCGCATCACCCTCTCCAGCGCCACCTTCCAGGGAAGACTCCGCGTCACGGACCCCGAGGCACTGCGGGCCACCCTGCTGGGCGGCATCGGCCCCTCCAAGGGCTACGGACAAGGCCTGCTCACCCTCGCCCCGCTCCCACCGGAGGCACCCCGTGCCTGAACCCTGGTGGCGCACCGGCCCCCAAGACGTCCACAGGATCGAGGACCGGGTCTCCAGCCTGTACGTCGAACGCTGCCACATCGACCGGGACGACAACGCCATCGTCCTGATCAACAAAGCCCGCATCGTCCACGTACCGGCCGCCTACCTCGCCGTGCTCCTCATCGGCCCCGGCAGCCGCATCACCCACGCCGCCATCACCCTGCTCGCGGACTCCGCCACCTCGGTGTGCTGGGTCGGCGAACAAGGCGTCCGCCTGTACGCCTCCGGGCTCAGCACAGCCCGAGGCTCACAGCTCCAACTGCGGCAGGCATGGCTCGCCACCCGGCCCAAGGAACGGGTCGCCGTGGCACGGCGTATGTACGACCTGCGCTTCCCCGGCGAAGACACCTCCGCGCTCACCCTCCAGCAACTCCGCGGACGCGAAGGCACCCGAGTCCGAAGACTCTATGCACAGCACTCAGAACGCACCGGCGTCCCCTGGACCAAACGCGAGTACAAGGCCGGAGACGCCTTCGCCGCCGGCGACGACGTCAACCGCCTGCTGTCCGCCGCCAACTCGGCCCTCTACGGCATCTGCCACGCGGTCATCACCGGCATCGGCGCCAGCCCCGCCCTCGGCTTCGTCCACACCGGATCCGCCCTGTCGTTCGTCCTGGACATCGCCGACCTCTACAAAGCCGAGTTCACCATCCCCCTCGCCTTCGACCTCACCGCCAACGGCCTCACCACAGAACGCGACGCCCGCACAGCCCTCCGCGACGCCGTTGTCGAGCACAAACTCCTCGCCCGCATCGTCACCGACATCAAACAACTCCTCGTACCCGACGGAGGCCACCTGCCCGAGACCGAGTCCTCAGGCCTGTGGGACGAAGGCGAAACCGTGGTCAGCGCCGGCCGAAACTGGAGCGACCCCTTCAGCACGGACCATCACATCGATGTCATCCCGCCCACCCCGGAAAAGGAAGACGACAAAGAACGGGGAGCGACCGAATGAGCTCGGGCACCACGGTCGTGATCCTGATCGCGGCGCCACCAGGCCTTCGCGGCCACCTCACCCGCTGGTTCGTCGAAGCAGCACCAGGCGTCTACATCGGCACGCCCAACACCCGTATCCGCGACCGCCTGTGGAACCTTCTCGCTGACCGCGTAGGCAACGGCCAAGCCGTCATGATCGAACCCGTCCAAACCGAGCAGGGCTGGGCAGTACGTACCGCCGGCCGCGAACGCTGGACACCCGTCGACTTCGACGGCCTCACCCTTATCGCTCGCCCCCGGGGAGACGGCAGCCGCTCCTCACCCCCCGGAAACGAGGTGAAGCAAAACCGGCCTCCCCCCTGACAAACCTGCAGGTCAGCAAGTGTCGTCCCCGCGCCCGTGGGGGTCGCTCCTGGCTCGTCGACCAGGCCCTCAACGCCCAGCGGTCGTCCCCGCGCCCGTGGGGGTCGCTCGCACCGGCCGGCGCAGGGCGGCATCGCCGCGACGTCGTCCCCGCGCCCGTGGGGGTCGCTCTCAGATTCCCCGGCTGCTGGCCGTAGCTAACGCGTCGTCCCCGCGCCCGTGGGGGTCGCTCGGCCGGCATCATCTTCAAGGAGGGCGCCGCAGGGTCGTCCCCGCGCCCGTGGGGGTCGCTCTCCGACCAGTCGTAGTCGAGCAGGTGGTGCTCGGTCGTCCCCGCGCCCGTGGGGGTCGCTCGGACTGGGACCTCCCCGCCCTCCCCGCCGACTGGTCGTCCCCGCGCCCGTGGGGGTCGCTCCCGCCAGCCGTGCGGGGTGAGGATGTCGGCCCAGGTCGTCCCCGCGCCCGTGGGGGTCGCTCGATCGACGGCCTCAAGGCGCAGATCGAACCCGAGTCGTCCCCGCGCCCGTTGGGGTCGCTCTCCGCTGCCGGGCTCGCACTGACCTACCCCTGGGTCGTCCCCGCGCCCGTGGGGGTCGCTCCGAGGAGCGCTGCCAGTTCGCCGTTCGCACGTCGTCGTCCCCGCGCCCGTGGGGGTCGCTCCATCGCGAGCGACGCCGTGGGCCTCAGCTCGTCGTCGTCCCCGCGCCCGTGGGGGTCGCTCCGCTGGACGAGGTCGGCGAGGGCCCGCAGCGCCGTCGTCCCCGCGCCCGTGGGGGTCGCTCTCCAGACGGGATCACCCGAAGATTTTCGGGCCAGTCGTCCCCGCGCCCGTGGGGGTCGCTCGCCACGAGGCAGGGCACAGAACCATTCGATACCGTCGTCCCCGCGGCCGTGGGGGTCGCTCCACAACAGGGCGCCGAACTGGCCCGCGCCGCTCTGCTCCACGCCCGGATGACCCCGCCGCGCACGCGCTGAGACAGACGCTTCAGGGGGGCGGCCTCGCGGCGAGGCCGCCCCCCTGCGGCATATCGGCGCGGGCACCACCGGTACTATGGGTACGGGTACGTACCCGTACCCTATTTCCGTGGTGGAGGGAAGCCGCTGATGTCCGACGCCAACGTCCGCATCCCCGAGGAAGCCCGTGACCGACTCGCGGCCATAGCGGCGGCGGAGGGCATGTCGCTGCGCGCCTACCTGGCCCGCCTCGCCGACACCCTGCTCACCCCGGACGAGCGGGCCGCGCGGGCCGAGCAGGCCCGGGCCGCGCTGAAGAAGTGGAACGGCTACGCGCCGACCCCCGCCGAGGAACAGGACCTCGACAGCGAGCTGGACCGCCGCCTGGCCCAGGCGGCCGCCCGGTGAGCGACGCCATGCACATCGTCCTGGACGACACCGCGATGGCCGCAGCCGGCCAGGGCAACGTTCTCGCCTCCCGCCTCATCCACCGCGCCCACACCCAGGCCGGCTGGTATTTGTACGCCCCCGCATGCGCGCTCGTCGAAGCCGACCGGGCCCGGCCGGGCACGGCGGAGCACCTGGCCGCGCTACCGGGCATCACCGTGCTCGACCTGGACCTCCCGGCCGCTCTGGCCGTAGCCGGGCACGAAACCTGGGCGGCCGCGCACTGCCAGTACGCGGCCCAGCCGACCCCGGACCGCCCGGACGGGGCGATCATCGCCACCACCGCCCCCGACCGGTGGATCGGCGAGCCGGTCCGCGTCCTCGACCTGACACCCTGACACGACCGCCGAATCAACCGCCGGCCCCAGCAGGCCGCCGGCGGCGAGAGCAGGGGAGAACACGGGTGCGCCCGGCCGCAGGCAGGCGGAAGCGGGCCGGGCGCACCGAGAAAAAGGAGTGGGGATCAACGTGAGGACGTTGCTGACTCCGGCGGCGTAGAGGGTGGCACCAGTGACCGGCCGGCCGAGTCCCTTCCGCCGGAGCAGCTTGGGCTATTCGCCTCGCTTTCCGTCCTTCTCCTGTGTATCCGACAGCCATCGGTAGAAGGTGCTCGGGCTGATACGGGTGAGCTGCTGGGCTCGCGAGCGCGGGGCGCCGAGCCGGTCGGCCTCCAGTGCCGCCGCCTGGATCGCCGGCAATAGAGCCTTGGCCTGCTCTAGCAGGTCCTGGCCGCGGCCCGGGAGGCGGTGAAGGAGAACGGCGGCACCCGGGCCGCGACAGCGCAGCGGCGCACCGGCACGGTCGTGCGCCGTGACGGCCGTGAGCCGCTTCCGCTGAGCGCGGCGATCACGATGATGATGACCGAGCGCGGCATGGTCCTGCCGGCCGCCGGCGGCAGCGTCCTCGCCCGGTTCGACGACATCCTCGCCGCGGCCGCACCCGAACTCGCCGGGCACGTCCAGGCGGTGAAGTCCCACGTACTTGCCCTTGTCGTCGTGGGCGGTGACATCGGCGGCGACGGTGATGGACCAGTAGCCTGGTTGAACCTCGCGGGACACGATCACGTAGTGCGGGCACGCGTGGAGGGGCAGGCCCTGCCCTGCAGGTCATCTGTCAGCTGTCGGTCGGTTGCAGCGCCCCCACCTCGATAGCACACGCATGCTCTATCGCGACGACCGAAGCCTGGCGGGCAGTGACGTCCGGCGTGCCGGCGTCCGTTTCGGCGTCGAGGGAGTGCGCGTACGTCCGCAGGGCGGAGGCGTCCGCCGGTTTCGAGGCCATCGCGGCGAGGTCGGTGAGGACGGACGCCAGCTCGTCGGGCGTGTAACGGCTGTCCTCGGACACCGCGAGCGGCGAGGCCACCGAGCAGAAGGACTCCGCGGGCTCCCGCGCCTGCGCGGGTCGTGTGGCTTTGGGATCGGGTTTCGCGCTGCGCAGGACCTGCTCGACCTCGGCGGCAGTCTTCCCGGCGGTCCGCAGGGCCACGGGATCCTCCTCACCGGACACGCGCTGCCGCTCAAACGCCGAACGGTAGGCGTCGGCCGTGATGTCGCCGCCCTCGAACTCGCCCTCGCCGACGCGCCCCTGGTCGTACGGCAGGACAGCGCCCGATCCCAGCGGCGCCCACACGCCGTCCGCGTAACGTGCGAACGTGATCACGTAAGTGTGGCCGACCTCCAGTCGCGACGCGTCCTGTGAGGCCACACGGACCCGGGCACCGTCCTTGAGCTGCCATCCATCGACGGTGACCGAAAGGGCGCCGGGAAGAGTCGGAGCTGCGGGCCGGCCCCACACTCGGTCTGTGACGCGCAGGTCGACCGTCCGCGGCATGTATGCCTCGCCGCCGGCGTCCTCGTCGTCCGTCACGGGGTCGGGCTGCTCGTGTTCCGCCAGCACGCGCACGACGGCGACCTGGTCGCCGTACGACACCCAGTCGGTCGCGGAGCGGGAGGGGACACCCTCCTTCGTCCCGGTGAAGTGGACCTGCCTGGTGGTGCGCTCCGCATCGGCGGTCCCGTCGGCGCCGGTCCGATCGGCGTCGTGCGACGACACCAGGGCGACGGATCCGGCGAGGGCCGCGGCCAGCACAGCCCCTGTGATCTTCGTACGCGTGGTCAGGGCCACGAGGATCCTCCTTGTTCGGTTGAACGGTCGCGGTGGCGCCCTCGTTTCGGGCCGCCGCTACTGTGACGCTGCGGGAGTCCCGTTCGTTCATGCGGCTGCGGTGGGTCCGAGCACTCGGACCCACCG
>NZ_JBVHXT010000037.1:0-94130 GCF_055569255.1 Streptomyces sp. NPDC029296 | reverse complement strand
CCCCTGTTGGTGTCTCCGGTTCTGTTTCTGTTTATTCCCTCCTTTTTGCTCTTCCGGGGGGGGGGGCCCCCCCCCCCCCCCCCCCCCGCAGCCGTTTCGTCGTGCTCATCTCGCGGTGATCAGCGTGTGCTCACCGCGTGCCGCTCACTCCGCTTCTTCGACGTCGTTGGGCAGGAGATCGACGTCAATGGAGCAGGCACGTTCGATGCTGAGCACGGTGACCTCGCGGGTTCCCCAGGTCGCCGGGTCCGCGCTCGCATTCAACTGCGCTGCGAAGGCAATCAGCCGGGCCTTATCACCGACGTTGTCCGTGAGGCCTGCGAGGTCTGTGACGAGGTCGGCCAGTTCTCCTCGGGTGTACGTGCTCCCGGCGTCGGTGGCGAGCGGGGCCGCCACATTGCAGAACGTGTCTGCGGCCGCCGCTGCCGCCGCCGCGGCCTTGGCGACCAATTTGGCCCGGGCCGCCGCGTCGAGGTTGTAGTTCTCAGCGGCAGTGGGGTTCGGTGTCGCGCTCGTCAGGAACGTCTTGACGCTGGAAGCGGCGCTGGTGCTGGCTCGGTAGGCCAGCGGCTCTTCCGCGCCCGAGACCAGCTTCGCCTGCATCTTGGCGCGGTAGGCGGCTGCGGTTACTGTCGAGCCCTCGTACTCGCCTTGTCCCACTTCGCCGCCGTCGTACGGCAGGATGGCGCCGGTGCCGGTGGTCGCCCACTCGCCGTCGGCGTAGTGCGCGAGCGCGATCAGGTAGTCGTGCCCGACCTCGAGCCGAGAGGCCTCGACTGAGCCCACACGGGTCTTGGCGTCCCCCTTGAACGACCAGCCGTCGGCGACGATCGTCAGGGCGGCGGGCAGGGCGGTGGCGCCGGAACGCGACCACACCCGTTCCTTCACCTGCAGGTCGACGGTCCGGGACAGGTACCCCTCGCCGGCCGCGATCTCCTCGCTGTCCGCAGCGCCCTCGTGCTCGGCCGTCACGTGAACGACGGCCGCTTGGTCCCCGTACGACACCCAGTCGGTCGCGGTGGCGGACGGGATGCCGTCCTTCGACTCGGCGATGATCACATCGTTACGTCCGCCGCCGGCGGCTTCGGCGTGCGAGGCACCGCCGAACGGGCCGAGCACGGCCGCACCTGCCAAGGATGCGGCCAGGGCTGCGCCGAGCGCAGCTGCAGTGATTTTCCCTCTGGTGGATATTGCCACGGAATTCCCCCCTGTGTTCCTAGTCGGGTCTAGTAGGTCGAGTTGATGTTCTCTTTGTTGTTCGCTCCGAGCCGGTAGACGTCGTTGTAGGACATGCAGCCAAGACGGTCGTCGTACAAGCCCAGGGCGGGACTGGCGTTGGGCCCGTGCGTCAGGCCGACGGCGTGACCGGTCTCATGGCAGGCGTCCGACTTGTTCACGGAGCCGATTCCGGTGTGGTCCTTGTTGAAGGCGACGTAATGCTGGTCGCACTTGCGTAACGCGACGGCATCGTCACACCAGGTGATGCCGATCTTGCCTCGCCCCAGGGTCTTCTCCTTGTAGACGATGTCTGTCTCAGAGCCGCCCGCGTACACGCCTGCGGACTCGATTTTCACAACCAGGTCGGTCGGACCGTAGTAGTCCTTCACGGCCCGGGAGATGGTGTTCTTCTCGGCGGAAGTCAGGCTGTCTTCCCGGTAGACCGTCAGCGTCTTGTTGTCGGTCTGGCAGAACGTGTCGCCCAGCTCGCCGTCTCGGCAAGTGGGGCTGTAATTGGCGGTCGGGTACATGTTGTCGGTCAAGGCTGCCTGGGCAACGGTGGTACTCGCGACCAGAGCAGCGCTCGCAGCACCTATGACGAAGATCGTCCTCCGTTTGATCGCCACGCGTATGCCCCCCTTTTCTGGTCCGCCTCCTGTGTTGTTCCTCGGTAGTTCCGATGAACATGGGGCGAATGAGGTGATCTAAGCGGTTCGATCACGGGCCAGGACTTGATCAGGCAGCGGTTGGCCGAATGTGATCAATATGTGACTTATTGTGATCATGTGAAAGAAAAGTGAAAGGTGCTGACACCAGCACAGGCCCACCACGACCCACACGACGACCACCGCTCCGAGCGGCGCGACGTCCAGATGTTCCACCTGTGGGACCCCAAGGCAGGGACCCTGCCGGCCGGAGTCAACTACGCCTCAGGCGGCGCCTGAGGCCGTCCATGCTCGGCGGGGCCTCCCCGCGCCATCGACGGGCTACCGCTTGGACTGCTGATCGGCCCTGCCTGCGTACGCCGAAGTGCCCGGTCGCCGAGAGCTCCGACCGGGAAGCCGCGTACGTCGTGGCCGCCCACCCGGAGTAGGGCTGGAGCCTGCTGTGCAACGGCCTCGTGCTCTTCGATCGCCGAAAGCTATCCGGCGATGGCCGCCGTCCTCGCCAACCTGACCTGACCTGACCCGGCCCGTCCGCCGCGGGCAGCGGCTCGACCTGGATCCGGATCCGCCGCCCGAGCGCGTCGGCTCGCTCTTCGACCTCGTCCGCGTCCTGACCGGTGACGACGAAGCAGCCCAGCCGGTCCGTGTTGGTCCTCGCCACGTGCACCAGGTCGCCGACTGCTGCCCGCCATCGGACGAACGGCACCCCGGGCCCCTGCTCCGGAAGGCGGCTGAGTGAGGTCAGGCGTCCGGTGTGCGGGCTGGTGATGAACCGTACGGTGGCGTGACCGCGGGCGGTGGGGGTGAGCGCGGCCGGGCGGCCGAGGACGACATCGAGCACGGCCGCGAAGACGTTGATGCCAGGGTGTGCTGGAGGAGGATTCCTATGTGCCCGGTGAGGTGACGGGGATGACGTAGGCGCGGGCGAAGTGGGTGGCGATGTGCGCTTCGTGGAGGTGTCCGGCGATGGCGCGGTCGCCTTCGACGCCCATGACGACGTGGATGTGGGCGAAGCCGTTGCGGATCTCGCCGGTGCCGGTCATCTCGCCGGGCAGGTCGTACTTGGTGATGTTGTCCTTGAGCGCGTCGCCTTCGGGCATGGTCGAGACGGTGAAGGAGTCGGCGGCTCCGATCAGGGAGACGATCGCTGCGTCGGTGATGCCGGCCTCGGCGGCCTGGCGGTTGAGCTCGTCGACGAGTTCGCCGGCGGGGACTTCGAACACGATCATGCGGGACTCCGTCCGATCATGGGGCTCAGCTCCCGCAGCATGACCGAGGAGCACCAGCGGGCGCCAGAGTCTTGGGGGTTGATGGCCTCCCGCGCGAAGCGGGTGGCGAGGAAGTCCGCGCGATGGCCGTACGAGGCGGGCTGCGCGACGATCCGTCCGGCGGTCGTCCAGTCCACGGCGCAGACGCGGGAGGTGACGGCCGTCATGTAGAGGTGGCGGACCTCCTCGTCGTGGGTCAGGCCGCGGGCGACCTGGTCGGCCTGGTCCTGGCCGGGCAGCTTGGCGAGGATGCCCGCGGCGTTGACCCGCAGGATCGGTACGTCGCCGTCCAGCATCCACCGGAGCAGGCGCACGGTGGATGCCTTGTCCGCCATGGACGCGGTGACGATGTCCGCGCCGTGCGTGGTCTGGACGCGAGCCAGGGGGACCGGGTCGCTCCCGGCGATGCTGGCTGCCATCTCGGTGGCGAGCGCGCCGTGCGTGACGGCCAGGGCGGACAGTCCCAGAAAGGCTCGTCGGTTCACGCGGTCGAGCCTAGCTTCCGCCTCCAACTGCTCGACAGGGACGCCCAGTACGCGAGACAAGTGCCCGATCCAGTACCTGCCGGGAATGACCTTCCCGCTCTCCCACCGCTTGACCGCGTCCCGGTCCGGCGCCCCGGTCGGGTCACCTGCACAAATGGCTAGCTGTTCGGCGAGCTGGACCTGGGACCAAGGCTTGAGTAATCGCAGATCACGGATCAACTGTCCGATCGGCATGAGCACATGATGCCCCTCCGGATGCCCCTCCGTGACGGTGTCGGCACGGTTCACCCTTGCGGGAGTCCGACCGATGGAGGTTGCGTCATGAACACCGCACATCGGCCCGTCTCCCACCGGCAGCTGCCCGACTGGCTCACCGAGGGCGCCGCGGCCGTCGACGAGGACGGCCGCCGAGGCATCGTGCAGTTCATCGGCGAGTGGGAAGACCCCTCCACCCGGCGCGTCACCGACTGCGCCGTCTTCCTGCGCCCCGAAGGCGGCGGCATGGAGTGGATCGTCGCCGACCACCGCACCCTCACCCAGGACTGAACCCCATCAGCTTCCCGCCTCAACCGAGGGGCGGGCAGGCGGTCCCCCTCCCAGGGGGCCCGCGGCACCACCGGATGCGGGCAACCGTTCCGCACCGCCGATCTCTGCAGAGAAGGAGCCATCCCATGGCCCAGTCCAAGTCCACCAACGCCGCCATCGGCGCCCAGGCGCCGGCCCAGGAGACCGACGAGGTCACCGGGCCCGTCGTGGTCGCCGTCGACGTGGAGGACGAGGAGTAGTCCTCGCCCCCGTCCGCGCCCTGACCTGGGTGCCTCTTCCCCGGCCTCGGGGCCGGGGAAGAGGCACCCCTCGCGCTTCACCCTGGAGGCCGGTAGTGATTCACGTGTTCGTCGGGCCGACGCTGCCGCGGTGCGAGCCGCAGCTTGCCGCACCGGGTGTGCGGGTGTGGCCGCCGGCGCGGCACGGCGACCTGTTCGACCCCGCGATCCGCGACGGCGACACGGTGGTCCTCATTGACGGCGTGTATCACCAGGCGCCGGCACTGCGGCACAAGGAGATCCTCGCGGCGATGGGCCGGGGCATCCGGATGGTCGGGGCGGCGAGCATCGGCGCGCTGCGGGCGGCCGAACTGGCGCCATACGGGATGCTCGGCGTCGGCCACATCTACACCGCCTACGTCCGCGGGGACATCGACGGCGACGACGAGGTGGCGGTCGGGCAGGCCCCGGACGGCGCGTGGGACGCGCTGACCTGGCCGCTGGTCAACCTCAGGCACGCCCTTCAGCTCGCGGTCGCGGACCAGGTTCTCGACGCCGGGCGGGCCGTCGGGCTCCTGTCGGAGCTGCGCGCGGTCTACTACCCGCAGCGCACCTGGGCCGCTGTGCGGGCCGTGTGCCGCAGCCGGGGCGAGAGGGCGTTCGCCGACTGGCTGGCCGAGCGGCGTCAGCAGGACCGGCATTTCGGTGACCTCAAGCGCGTCGACGCGATCGCCGCCGTGCGGGGCGCGCTCGCCGGCACCACCGCGGCGACGAGCGTGGTCGCAGCCTCGCCGCCGGAGTGGGAGACGGCCTACTTCCGCCGCTGGTCCAACGCCGCCGTGCGGGAGCGGGTGGACGGCCTGGAGCTGTCCACCGAGGACCGCCTCGTCTACCAGCAGGTGTTCGACCCCGCCTTCCGCGACAGGTGGGCGGCCTACCTCGACCACCTCTCCCGGCACCCTGCCGGCGGCGGGCCCGGGCTGCCGCTCGCCGCACGCCTGGCCCAGGTGTGCGGCGGGAGCCTGCCCGCCGACCGTGTGTTCCACCCGAGGCCCGACCTGCGCGACGAGCAGACCGTGGCGCTGCTGCTGGCTGGCGAAAGTGCCGCCGACCGGTGCGCGGTCGCCCGGTACGCCGACGCACTCGCCTGGGCCCGCCGCAGCCGGCCCGGCTTCTCCACGGCGGCCATCCGCGACGCGGTGGCCCGCGACCTCCTGCTCGGGGCGTGGCGGTGCGGCGAGCGGGAGTTCGACGCGGAGGCGTCCGCGCGGGGACTTACCCGGGCGGCGAGCGCGGTGGAGGCGGCCAAGCGGTTCGTTCCCGGGTTCTGGGAAGAGACGAAGAGGATGGAGACGGCCCGTGGTGGGCGTTGACGAGCTGGTGGCGCTGCCTGGCACCGTACGGGCCCGGACGCCTGAGGAGACGTGGGAGGCGGTGGCCGGCCGCCTTGAGGAATTCGGCATCACCCGCCTCGCGGACCTGACGGGCCTGGACGTGATCGGGCTGCCGGTGTGGACGGCGATCAGGCCCGCGTCGAAGACCCTGTCCGCGACGCAGGGCAAGGGCGCCACCGCACTGCTGGCGAAACTGTCGGCGGTCATGGAGGCGATCGAGCTGTGGCACGTCGAGCAGCCGCTGCCCGTCGCCGCGGTGGGCCCAGCCGCCGAAGTCGCCCCCGGCTGCCCCGTGACCGCGCTGCCGACCACCGCCCCGTACCCCGAGCACGCCCTCGCCCAGGTGGTGTGCGAGTGGACGCACGGCGCGGGCCTGCTGAGCGGGGCGAAGATGTTGCTGCCGGTCGACCTGGTCCGCCGCCGCGGCCAGCGCCCCGACTGGACCCCGGAAGTGTGGCGGGCGACCAGCACCGGACTCGCCTGCGGTAACACCCGCGACGAGGCAGCGGTGCACGCCCTGCTCGAGGTGGTCGAGCGCGACGTACTGTACCGGGACACGCATGCGGGCGGACGGCGGCGCACGCTGATCGACCCCCGCACGGTCGACGACCCGTTCGGCCAGGAGGTCATCGCCCGCCTCGCGGCCGCGGGCATGCCGCTGGAGATCGCCCTGGTGGACGGCCCGTACGGGCTGCCCGTGTGCGTCGCCTATCTGTGGTCGGAGGACTACCCCGTCGTCTTCGCGGGCGGCGGCTGCCACAGCGACCCGGCCATCGCGCTGACGCGGGCGGTGACCGAGGCCGCGCAGTCCCGGCTCGCCGCCATTGCCGGAACCCGCGACGACCTGCCCGCCGATCCCGGCAGCTTCGACACCTCGCCCTTGCGCCCCGCCCAGAGGGCGGGGCTCGCGCCGTGGCCGCAGGCGACGGCCCGCTTCACCCCGGCCGCCGGCCACTTCGCCGACCAGGCCCGCGACGTCGCCCGCCGCCTCCAGCACGTCACCACCCACGAGCCCGTCGTCCTGGACCTGTCCGTCTCGCACGCCCCCGTTCACGCCGTGCAGGTCGTCTGCCCCGGCACCCGCTCCCGGATCAGAAGGTCAATGCCCCGATGAACCCCACGACCAGCAGCCCGCCCCCAGCGCCGTCCGCACCCGCGCAGGGGCGCTCGGCCCAGTACGACGCCTTCCACGCCGCCCGCGCCCGCACCGATCTGGTCGCCAGCCTGTACGCCCAGGCGATGGGCGCGGACTACCCGGTAGAGGTCGCCGCCTCCAGCTCCTGCGACTGGCGCCTGCTGGGGCTGCTGACCGCGCGACTCCGGATGCGTCCCGGACAGCTCCTCGTGGACGCCGGATGCGGCGCCGGCGGCATCGGCCTGTGGCTGGCCCACGCCCTCGCCGTCCGCCTAGCCGCCTTCGACCTCTCACACGTCGCCGCCGCCCAGGCCACCTCCCGCCGCGCCCACTTCCTCGGGCCCGCCGCCGACCGCGCCGTCTTCCACGTCGGGGAGCTGGAGAACACCGGCCTGCCCGACGGCTGCGCCCACGGCATCGTGTGCGTGGACGCCCTCGGCGGCGCCGCCGACCGAGGGGCCGCTTTGCGTGAGCTCGGCCGCGTCCTGGCCCCGGGCGGCCGGCTGGTCGTCACTCGTGCGCTGCGGCGAGGTGCACAACCGGCGTGGCACGAGCAGGTCGCCGCCGCCGGCCTGACGCAGGAGCACTTGGACGAGCGGCCCGGCGAGCCCGCGATGTGGGAGCGGCTCTACCGGCTGTGGATCGCCCACGCCGACCAGCTGCGGCGCGAGCTGGGCCAGGCACCGGCCGAGAACATGCTCCACGAGGCACACCGGATGCTCCCCAAGGTGCGCGGAAGGCGGGCCGTCCTGCTGACGCTGCGACGCCTCCCATCAACCCCTGCCAAAGACGGGGCGGCCGATAGGATGGCCGCGCCCGGCCGCCACCTTGGCGACAGGCCCGAGTCCGGCAAGGAGACCCCGCAGTGAACCAGCACCACGCCCGTACGGCGGTGTTCTCGGCTGGTTCCTGGGGCACCGCCGTGGGCAAGATCATGGCCGATGCGGGCACCAGCGTGATCATGCACGCCCGCCGCGGTGAGATCGCGGACGCGATCAACACCACGCACCGCAACCCCGGCTACTTCCCGGACGTCGACCTGCCCCACACGGTGACCGCGACGACCGATCCGGCCGCCGCGCTCGCGGGCGCGGACTTCCTCGTGCTGTCCATCCCCGCACAGTCCCTGCGCACCAGCCTCGCGGCCTGGGCCTCGCACATCGGCCCGGGCACCGTGATCGTGTCGCTGATGAAGGGCATCGAGATCGGCTCGGGGCTGCGGGCGAGCCAGGTCATCACCGAGGTGACCGGCATCGACGCCGACCGGGTCGCGGTGCTGTCCGGCCCGAACCTCGCGGGCGAGATCATGGACGGTCAGCCCGCCGCCGCCACCATCGCCTGCACCGACGAGGACGCCGCCCGCCGCATCCAGCGCGCGTGCCACACCCCGTACTTCCGGCCCTACACCTCCACTGACGTGACCGGCTGCGAGCTCGGCGGTGCGGTGAAGAACGTCATCGCCCTCGCGGTCGGCATCGCCTCCGGCATGGGGCTCGGCCACAACGCGCAGGCCATGCTCATCACCCGGGGACTCGCGGAGACCACCCGGCTCGCGACCGCGATGGGCGCCCACCCGGCCACCCTCGCCGGCCTCGCCGGCATGGGCGACCTGGTGGCGACCTGCTCCTCCCCGCTGTCACGCAACCGCACCTTCGGCACCCACCTCGGCCACGGCCTGACCATGGCCGAAGCGACCGCGGCCACCCGACAGACCACCGAGGGCGTCAAGAGCGCCGAGGCGATCCTCGCCCTGGCTCACGCCCACGACGTCGAGATGCCGATCACCGAGATCGTCTCCGACCTGCTGCACGAGAAGGTCACGCTCGACCAGGCCGCGTCCGCGCTGATGCAGCGCCCCCCCAAGCCCGAGCGCTGACCCCAGCGGAACCCCGGCCCACGGGAACCTGCCGCACCTCGCCTTCACCCTCCCGACACGGAGGTCCTCACCCCATGCGCGAATCCATGCTGCTCGCTGCCCAGACCGTGATCACCCTCGCCCTCGTGGCATGGATGATCACCGGCTTCACCCCTCTGCCCGGCCGCTGGCTGCGATGGAAGATGTTCTGCCGCGCCACCTTCACCATCGTCCAGCTCACCGGCACCAAGAACGGCCACGGCGAGCCGGTCAACATCTACGACCACCTCTCGCCCGGCTCCTTCATCCTCGGACCACCCCAGCTCCAGGCGATCCTCGACCACCTCACCACCAGCGGCAGGTACGACCGGATCGACGGCACCGGCCGCGTTCTGTCCGCCCGCGGCGAGCAGCCCATGAAAGTGGTGGCCAGCCGTGTGGTTCTTTGACGCCCTCGCCTCCGGCTTCACCCGCCCCACCGACCCGGGCCGACTCCAGCTGTTCCGGATCGTCTTCGGCACCGTGCTCACCGCACGGTTCACCCTCGCCCTCGGCCAGGGCGGCTGGGACCGCCTCGCCCCCAACTCCCTCAGCCTCCACCTCACCGAACAGCGCTTCGGCCCCCGCCGGGCCCGGCTCCTCGCAACCGTGTACCGGCCCGCGCTGCTCGTCCGCACGACCGCCGCACCCGCCCTGGCACTCGGCGCCGCCCCCCGCCTCGCCCTGCTGGTGGTCCTGGCCGGTGCCGCCATGGAACTGCTCTACCTCAAAAGCCCCAACGCCGTGCGCTACACCCTGCTGACCGGCACCTGCCTCCTGCTCGCCGGCGACCTCGGCCACGGGCTGAGCATCGAACACGCCCCGAGCGCCGCGAACACATGGGCCCAGTGCCTCCTCGTGCTGATCACCACGGACACCTACTGGAACAGCGCCTGGCAGAAGATCCGCAGCAACCAGTTCCGCAGCGGCCTCTACCTCGCCCAGTGGATCCACACCTACACCCAGGTCAGAGACCACCTCCCGCACCGCCGCGGCCAGTACGCCGTCCCTGCCCTCGTCCGCCGCCACCTGGGCAACCTCACCGACCGCGACATCCGGCTGTGGCGCCTGATCGCCGCTACCGTCATCGCGGCGGAGCTCGCGCTGCCTATCGCGCTCCTCATCCCGCAGACGGTGCCGTACGCCGTCGCCGCCGGCATCGCGATGCACACCGCGTTCAGCTGCCTCAAGCCCCGACAGCTGATCACCTTCTCCGGCCTGACGACGGGAACCTACTTCGCCTTCGCCGCCTGATCCTGGGACCTACCCGGCGCCCCGCGTCAAGCTGCTGACCTGCGATTCAACGCACCACCAACGCGAGGCGGGCCACCGCTGGCCGTACCGCCGAGCCGCTGGCGCTGCCCGCTGCCCGAATCCGACCCCGCCAGGGCGGTCGCCGCCCCGGCCCCGCAGCCGGCCATGTCCGCCGCGCCGGTGGAGCGCCGGACGCCGCCGGAGGGCTACCGCCGTGCGATCGAGGCCCGCCGGCAGGCCGCCAGGCCGTCCCTGGCGGACCCGGGCAGGCGGTCGAGCGGCAGACCGCCGCGATGCGGGAGCTGAGCCGCCGTGCCTTCCCCGAGCCCGACATCGTCGCGGACGGCGGAATGTCCGGCGGTCAGGGCGCCTTGCCCGCTTCGGGCGGCCGTTCCGCACGGGTGCGGAACGGCCGCAGTCTCTTGTTCCGTAGGCGGTGACAGTCAGTCGCCGGTCTCCGGCGGATAGCCGTCGTCGAGGACGAAGCGGATGGTCTGGCCTTGCCCGGCGGGGTCGGTGAGTTCGGCCGCGATGCGGTTGTACGTCATTGTGGCCAGGGCCCATTCGCTCTGCAGCGGAGCCGCTGCGGAGCGGGTGCTCCACAGCTCGATCAGCAGGGCGATGAGAGAGCGTCCGGACAGGACGGTCTGGACGCGGCCCTCGCGGCCGTCCTTGATGTCCTCGACGGAGGGCGGGGTACGGAAGTGGCTGTGGCCGGCGGCCAGGGCGGCGAGCCACTCCCAGGTATCGCGGTGCGCGATAGGCCCGCCACGGCTCGCCCGGCCGCCAGCCCTCCCCGCGCGGCCGCTCACGCAGCTTGCCGATGCCGCCCTTCACCGTGGCCTTGACCGCCGACACGACGATCGCCAGCTCGGGGCCTACGGTCAGCCGGCCCGGCGGGCACGGCGGCGTTCCCGCCAGGTCGTCGCCGGTCCGGAGCGAGGAGAGCCCGCTGACCTGCGTGTCGACGCAGGGCGGGTCAGCGCCGGGCGGCCTCCAGGACCGCTTCCAGCTGCCGCAGCGGCTCGGCGCCGACGAACCGGAGGACGACGGTGTCGGCGCCCGACTCCCCCAGCGCGTCGATCCGTGCCGCGGCCCCGGCGGCGTCGCCGGAGACGGTGAAGACCTCCTTCTGCGGGCGGCCCAGCCAGGCGCCGTGCCCCTCGGTGTGCGGGTGCAGGGTCCGCGCGACCTCCTCGGGGTCGTCGCCGACGCAGGCGAACGCGAACACGTTCAGCGTGTGGTCGTCACCCGCGCCGCCCTTGGCCAGCAGCGCCCGGATGTGCTCCAGGTCCCGCGGTCCGTGGCCCTCGGCGATCAGCGTGCCGTCCGCGACCCGCCCGGACAGCTCCAGCGAGCGCGGCCGTACCACCCCCGCCACCAGCGGTGGCGGCTCGGCGGGCGAATGCACCAGCTCGATGCCGTCGATCCGCACCTCCCGCCCCTCTACCGCGACCCGCTCCCCGTGCAGCAGCGCCCGCACCGCGGTGATCGTCTCCTCCAGCAGGGCCAGCGGAGAGCGCGGCGCCACCCCGACCTGCTCCATCCACTCCCGTACGCCATGACCGATCCCGGCCACCAGGCGGCCGGGGAACACCCGTGCCAGCGTGGCCAGTTCCATCGCCAGCAGGGCCGGGCTGCGCAACGGCGCCGGGGCAATCCCGATGCCCACCCGCAGCCGCTCGGTCGCGCCCAGCGCCACGGCCGCCGCCGACACCCCGCCGTTCCAGCGCAGGTCCTCCACCACCCACAGGTCGTCCGCGCCGAGCGCCTCGACCCGCCGCGCGAAGGCGGGCAACTCCTCGGGCACCCAGTCGCGGTCGTACATCACACCGATCCGGAGATTCGTCATGCGACGGAACCTACGGTCCGGCCGAAGAGGTGATCAACGGCTTTGCCAGGTACGGGGTCGGCTGCCGCCGAAGCCCTGGAAGTGGTGCTGGACACTCTGGTCCGGCGCGTCCTGGACGGCGACGCCGTCTCCGTGACCGGGTTCGGCAGGCTCCAGGCGGTCCACACCCCCGCGCGCCGCGCAGCAAATCCGCAGACCGGTGAACGAGTCCTGGTCCCCGCAGGCAGGCTCGCCGCGCGCCTGGAGCGCGAGGTGAAGAAGCGGTGGCAGCCGCAGATCCGGGCCAGGGCTCGGCAGAAGGCGGCCACCACCGGCGGCATCGTCATCGACACCCGCGCCCGCATGGGCTACACCGCGCCGATCGGGTCGACGGACCAGGACCGCATCCGGCACCTGACCGTTGCCCTGCCCCCGCAGTACGCCGCCCGCCTCTTCGACGCCCAGGAGCAGGGTGCCGGCGACCAGCAGCTCCAGGAGATCGCGGCCGAAGCGCTCAAGGAGGTGTACTTCCAGGACGGCGGCCGCCGCGCCGGCTCCCTGGAGGAGGTCCGGTTCACGGACATCGAGCACCTTGAGTTCGAGCTGTAGCAGCCGCGCCCCGAACAGCCCGCGAGCCCGGACCGCATCGGTCCGGGCTCGCTCGCGTATCCGCGGGGGGTCGGATGTTCATCGACGCGATGCCTTGCTCAACGACACCCTCACGTGCCGGTCACCCGGAACCTGTGCGGCTGGGAGGAGGCCGGCCGTGCGTACTCCCGGCTGATGGGCATGGCCGGATGATGGCAGCCGCCACTGACAACACCGCCCGAACTGCACGTCGGCGCCGGTCAATTGCGGGCGAAGCCGTCCAGCGGCTGCACCGGCCCGCCTACGATGCGGGGGTGCGTAACACGAAGGCGTTCAAAGAAGCCGTTGCCCAGACGCTTGCGGAACTGGCTCACCGGGGGGTGACGTTCGCGCCGTCGACGGTCGAGGACACGATCGAGAAGAACATCAACACCGTGGCGGAACGGCTCGGGATCCAGGTGCGTTCCGCCTGGCGGTACTTCGACGCCTCCGCCCTGGCCGACCGGCTCGCGCGGAGTCAGGCCTCCTACGAGGAGAGCAGCAGCGAGAAGGACGCCGGGCAGGCCCCGATGCCGCCGATCGACAATCCGGAGCTCGCCCTGGTCCTCGCCGGGGTGCCGGACTCCCTGGCCCAGACCGGCGGCGACCTGTACGCGGTCATCCTCAACGTGGCGGTCAACGCCTGGATGGCCGGCCACATCCACGGCGAGGACGGCTGCGCCGGGTGCGACGGCAGCCGAGGCCCGGCCGGACACGACTGGCAGGCCCGGATGCGCACCATCACCGAGATGCAGCCGGACATCACCAAGTGGTTCAACCGCGACGTGTGGACCGCCGCCGTCAACGACGCCGGTTACACCGTCATCCGCCGCTGAACCGCTGCTCACGACAGCGTGCACAACACCGCCCCGGCCGGGACCGCGGCCGCCGGCCTTCGCCATCACCCAGCCCGGCCGGCGGCGTGGCCTGAGGACCTGGTCCACGACGGACGGCTCGGCAGGTACTCGGTGGGCATCTGGTCGTGCGAGACGCCCTCCACGGGCCTTGGCGGTTGAGTACTTCAGTTGGCGTAATTCGCCAGTATGGCCCCCGATCTCAGGATTCCTTGATCCTGTGCTCGGCCGCCTGTGGCCGGCAGGGGCAGGGGGCAGAGGAAGGCGTTGAGGGAGGGGGCGTCCGGGTCGGGATGGCGGTAGACGCCCAGGGGCCGCGCGCCCCATGTTGTCTGGTAGTAGACGCCCAGCTTCACTCCGGTCAGGCAGACCGCGCGTTCCTCGCGGCGTGCGTCGAGCAACGTGTGGAGCAGACGGTGTGAGGTGCCGGTCTTGCGCCAGGGGCGGTGTACGACCAGTTCCTCGACATTGAAGGTGCGGTGACCGGTCTCGGCGGTGATCTCGGCGGGCGGCCGGGCCAGTAGCCCTTTCCACCAGTCGGTGTCCGGAGGCAAGGGGACGCCGTAGGTGAAGCCGACGGGCTGTTCGCCGTCGTAGGCGATGGCACATGTCCAGCCGGGCTGCGCGGTGTGGGCCTGCAGCCGTTCGGCGAACCGCTCGGCGAAAGGCGGCACTGCCCCAGGCGGAAGGACCCCGGCATAGAGAGCGAGCAGGACGGGACACACGGCCTCTGCCTGCCGCTGGTCGTAGCGCCGCACGGCGACAGCGGTGGACATGTGTGCCTCCCAGGAGACGCGGGACGGGTGGTTCAGTGGGCCAGGGCCGTGTACGCCAGGGCCGGGTAGGTGGCCGTGAAGGCCCAGAGGAACACGTTCAGCCCCATCACCACCGCGCAGATGAGGTGGAACAGTACCCCGCCGGCCAGCAGCGGCCACAGGGCGGCAGGCGGGGCGAGCAGCACCAGCGGGAAGAGCGTCTCGGCGCAGATGACACTGCGCGAGGCCCATGCGGCGGCCGAGGGATGGGCTCTGGCCCAGACGGCCAGGCCGGGAGTGCCCCAGGCGCGGGTGCTCAGGATTCCGGTCAGTCCACTGCCGTCCCGCCACACGCGTGAGGCGGCCTTGTAGATCCCGGAGGTGAAGTACGCCAGGGCGGCCTGCGCGGCCAGGAACCACAGGACCAGACGCATCACCCCGGGGGTGGGGTGCAGGGACGCCAGGGTCAGGGTGGTAAACGTGATCGTCAGGAGGTGGTCGGCGCCCTCGTCTCCCGAGGGACCGCGCATCATCCACAGCACCGAGGTGGCGGCGACGGCACCCAGGACGGCCGTGTGGAGGGGGCCGTGCAGCGGACAGGCGAGGATCGTCGCGGCGGCGGCCATCCGCAGCCCGGGCAGCACCAAGACCCCGGGATAGGCGAACAGTGCGTCCCCGCAGGCGGCCCAGCGGCGCGCGCGCAGTCGCAGCAGCGGCCAGCTGGCGAGCGACGCGTCGTCCAACAGTGCCGGGCGGGCGAGGAATTCAGCACAAATGATCACCGTGCCGATGCCGGCGAGGATCTCCACCCACCGCAGGGCCGTCTCGGCGTCGACAGTCACCGGTGGGCTCCTTCCGCGGCCGGGCGGCCGGACAGCGGGTGCCACCGGGACAGGAACCGCACGTCCGACCGGACCTCGCCATCCGAACACTGCGAGTGAGCGATGAGGAACTGCACCTGCGCGTCGGCCGTCAGCCCGGAATCGGTGACGGCCGCGACAGCACGATTGAGAAGCAGCAGATAAGGAACAGACAGCACCGTTGAGAGCACCTCGCACCGCGGGTCAGTCCTGGCCAGGTAGTCGGCGAGGTCGGCCATCTGCTTGCACTCCCTGCGGCCCGGGTTCCACACCCAGTCCCACCGCCTCCGTACCGGCTCATCGGTCAACTCCCGCCAGGGACCGGGGTCGTCTCCCGGAAGCCGGAGCCGCACCAGCAGGTGCGCGTCGGTGGTGCCCGGAACCGGGGCGAAGAAGTTGTAGGCGGGAAGCACAAGACGCAAAGGCCCCGCCGACAGCACCTCCCTCACCCGCGGCACCGCCTCACCGAGCTGAGCCACCGCTGTCAGCGCCAGCCACAGCACCAACACGGTGGCCAGCCCGGCCTCGTACATGTCCATCGGCTCGAAGCCCGGGACTGTCAGCCCTGCAGCGCCCGCTCCCTGGCGGACATCAGGTCCGCCACTCCGGCCTGCTCAGCACGTACCGGCACCTCCTCGGGCCGTAGCCAGCGCTCCGGCTTTCCCCAGCAAAGATCACCTTCCACGAGGACGCTACGCGCAGGCGCGCTGTCCAGGAGCTTCGGTTCGGGGTGTGCTCCGACTGTCGCCGCCAGGGACCACGCGGTCTTTCCTGCCATGGTGAACAACTCCTTCCGAACACTCGACGCCCGTAGCCCTCTCGACAGATGGCACAGGGCAAGACGGGCAAGGAGGACGAAGGGCATAGGCCCCGCAGGAGAGCCGCGAACGGCGTCTCGCCACACTGACACAGCCACTCCTTCCTCCCACCCCACTCTCCGACCAGGGCGTTCGCCCGGCACCTCCTTGTAGGCCAAAAGGTGAACCACACGACACATAGGCCAACGGTGGAGATATCAGGCTGAGGGCCGCCGTCAGTCCTGCACGCCGTCCTCATCCAGGACCGCATCCGGCACCTGACCATCACCCTGCCCCGCGAGCAGGGTGCAGACGAAGACGGCGACGCAGCGGAGGAGTGACCTGTGCCCGGCGCTGGGGCCGTCCACGAACAATCCTGGAATGACACTGGCCAGGTTGCTGGAGCAGGTACCCATCTGCCACGGGTCCGCCATGAACCGGCCCAGGAAGCGCACACTCGTCAACTGAACTGCGGTTCCGAGCCAGTTGTGCGACCGCCTCTTGGCCTGCACCTCCTTCCGGCCGCGTCGTCCAGGAAGAAGTACCGCTCCAGCTCCGCCCGCGAGGGCACCTCATGAAACGACCCGTACCAGGCCGCCTGCTCATCCGTCAAGAACCCAACCGCCTCGGCGGAGGAGTTGGTCTCTCGGCCAGGTGGGCACGGTGGGAACGTGGCACAAGTCAGTGACAACGAGATACTGACCGGCATGGCAGAAGGCGCAGATCACCAACAGGACGTCACCTACCGAGCACCGGTCGGCTCCGTCGATCTCAGGGCGTTCGACGACGACGGCAACTCGTACGAGATCCATGCGTGCCACAACTGCCTGCCCTGGCACGCGGAAGTCGTGGTCGCTGAGGGAGAGATTCTCGTCAGGGAGTGGCACGCCGTCGGCTGCCCACAGTTCCAGCAGCTCATCCGGGACTGAGGCAGGAGCCCCGCAGGGCAACATCTGAGTCTGGACATCAGTCCTCGAAGCCGTGGTCGAAGCCCTTGAGGACGGGGTCGAGTTCGGCAGCCGCGTCGCACAGTGAGCACAGCCGGACGCCCGGCTGCTGTGCCACGTCCAGGGCCCGCTCCAGCGTCAGCACCTGTGCCCCGACCGGGGCCTCTTCGCAGTCGACGGCGTGCACGACACCGCCCCGGCCGGGACCGCGGCCGCCGGCCTTCGCCATCACCCAGCCCGACGGACGGCTCGGTCCGAGGGCCTGCTCCACCAGCGACGGCTTCGGCAAGTACTCAGTGGGCACCTGGTCGTACGAGACGCCGGCCACGGGCCGCACATGGTCCGGAGCGCGCAGACCCGGTACTCGGCCGCCTCCACCGAATCCCCGGGGCCGTTTCGGAACGCCGGCAGGCCCACCTCGTACCTCCAGCCGTCGGGCACCTGGCGCCGGGACCACAGGCGGGCGACGACCTCCTGGTCCCCGGGCAGCAGCACCCTGATGGGCACCGGCACCGGCGCCGGGTCGGGGGCGGAGGACGTCGTCATACCCCCACCGTACGGACGGACGCCGGGACAGCGACGCCCGGCACGACCTGCCCGGCCACCGGCCTCTGTCCACAGGGGAGACGGCCGAGGCTGCGGCCATGACGATCAACGACTCGCAGTCGGCCCCGCGCCGCGGCAAGGTTCTGGAGGCCCTCGCACGGGCGGAGCGGAAGGTGGTCACCCGGCCCGCGCCGAAATCCGCAAAGGCTCAGGTGAAATTCCTTCTCACGCGGGCGAAGGGGTCGACGCAGGCCCTGGCGGAGCGCCTGGGTGTCTCGCGCCGCACGGTAGAGCGCTACCGCGCTGGGACGCTGACAACCCCGCAGAAGCGCCTGCGGGCCGCCCTGGTGGAGGAGACCGAATCCGAGTGGCAACCGCAGGTCAGAGCACAGGCACGGCACCAGGCGGCCACCTCCAGCGGCATGATGGTGGATGTCACCGCGTACTTCGGATTCACCTGCACGGGCAGCTCGGACGACGGCCGCGAGCGCACCATCACCACGGCGATCTCGCCCACCTACGCGAAGCAGATCCTGGACCTCCAGGAGGCCGGTGCGACGGAGGAAGACCTGCATCCGATCGTCGCCGAGGCCATCACCGAGTCCTATTTCACGCAATGGGGCACCCGCGCCGTCGGCCTGCGCGCAGATTTCACACACGTCTCGCAAATTGAGTTCCGGTTCTGACCAGGCTGAATTCCAGACCTGCTAGAAACATGTCCGGCGGGCCGCCGTACAGCGCTCTGACGGCGGCCCGCTCTCAAATTCCACACCACGAAGACGAGGCCGACGATGACCACTCCCTGGCCGCCCCGGCGCACCGCTCGCCGCTCGCTCGCCCCGCGCGTCGCCGTACCCCGTGAGCCGGCCGACCCCGCCCGCATCGGCCGCCGCGTCGTACGGCGCCGGGCGAAGGGGATGGACGCCGGCGCCGTGACGGCGGCCCTCGAGGAGGCCCGCTTCGACGCGCGGCAGGCGTCCCGGTTCGAGGACCTGGCCGACGATGTCCGCGGCCGGGCGGAGCTCGCGGAGTGGGAGCGCCTGGACCAGCTGCTCGCCGCCGCGCCGCCGGGCACCGTCTACGACCCGGACACCGACGACGTCGTCCGGGCCGAGCTCGCCACGGAGGCCGCGGCCGCCGCCGAACGGGAAGCCGCCGTACGCGAGGCGCAGCGGATCGCGGCTCGCGCCGACGAGCTCCAGGCGCTGCGCGAGCTGGGCACGCTGGAGCAGAGCGAGCCCCGCGAGGGCGACGAAGCCGTCCGCGACGAGCTCACCCGCCGCGCCGGGTGGCACGTCCAGGCCGACATCGACGCCTGGCTCGCCCGCGCCCTGGCCGCGCACCGCGGCCACTACCGCGATCCGGCCGCCCGTGAGACGGCCGCCGGCCTCCTGCCGCAGCCGGTCCTCGCCCGCGCCGCGCTGCTGTCCGCGCTCGCCCGCCTGGTCCCGGCCGCCGCGCCCGGCGAGCTGGCGGCCGCGGCCCGCCTCGCCGCCGCCGACCCCGAGGCGACCGCCGGCCTCGCCGCGCTCCTGGACCGTGCCGTAGGGCTGGCCAACCCGGCGGGGCGCCCGGGGTGAACCACGACCAGGAGGAGCCGGAGGTGGTCGCCGTCTGGCACACCGCCAGTGCTGTCGGCCGGCGCTTCGAGGAGCTGCTCGCCGACGGCACCGTCCACGCGTGGACCGAGCCGCCGCTCGGCGAGACGTACCACGCCGGCGAAGAGGATCCCGACTACAACCCCCTCTGCGATTGCCCCGCCGTCCCACGCGCGTTCTGCATGAGCTGCGCGGCCTGCACCGTCTGCCAGCCGTGCACGTGCCCGCCCTGGGAGCACCTCACGTTCGACAACTCGCGACTGCGCTGCGCGTCTCATACACCCCAGACGTGGCGGGCTCGGGCCGGATGACGGGAAGTTCGGCCCTTCGTGTGGGTTCACCGTGTGGCGGACTCCCGGGTGGGGGGTGGCGGCTCAGATTGTCGGTGATCGACATCGAGCGTGCGTCGCCGGTGTCGGGTGACCCGATCAACGGTTTCGTGGGAGATGAGCCAGTCGTGACCCTCGTGCAACCCGGTACCTACACCATCGCCATCGACGGCGACCTGCGCCTGACCCTGGTGGGCGGTTACCCCGACGTCCGGACCCAGATCGTACTGCTGCCCGCGGACGACAGCCTCACCCCGGAGAAGACCCAGCAGTGGGAGGTGGCCGTGCTGGACAACGGCAACGTCACCCTGAGGAACGCGGCCTCCGGCACCTACCTCGGACACGACGGCGACCCCAACGACCAGGAAGCGGTCTTCGGCTACCCCGAGCCCACCGAGTGGCAGGTGCGCACCATGGACGACGAGGAAGGCGGCTTCCACCTCGTCGTCCCCGGCGGCCCCATCGACGGCAACGAGCTGGCCGTGGACCTGCACCCGCTGCGGATCTTCCCGCCGCTGGCCGGCCTCGCCCCGCTGCGCGAGGGCGAGGGCAGCCAGGCCTGGTTCTTCACCACCGCCTGAGCAGCCCACGCCCGGCCGGCGCGTCCGGGGCCCTGACCGCCCGACGGGTACTCGCCGGCGCGCCACCGCACCACGAACGCCGAGCCACGCCGCAGCTCACCGTCATGCGGCACATCTGAAGGAGGACACGATGACCAGCGTCAGCTCCAACACCGAGTCCAGCGCCGTCACCGCAGCGAACTCACTGCCGGCCGTGGACAGGGACTTCGTGCAGGCCGCCACCATGGTGTTCAGCACGCAGATCGACGCGGGCAAGATGGCCCACAAGAACACCTCGAACCCCGATGTCAGGTCCTTCGCCCGGCACATGATCGCCGACGGCATGCGCCTGACCGTGCAGCTCAAGGCCGTTGCGCCCCAGGGCGTAGAGGTGCCGAAGGACAACAGCGACATCGCCCTCCTGGAGTCTCTCAAACCCCTGACGGGTTCGGACTTCGACCACGCCTACGTCCGCAAGCTCGGCCTGGCGGCACATCGGCGGGCGATCGCGGCATTCGAGAAGGAGGCCAAGGAGGGAGAGAACCCCTCGCTCAAGGAAGCTGCCCTGAATGCGCTGCCCACCCTTCGGGAGCACTACATGATGAGCCAGAAGCTCGCCCAGAAGCTGGGCGTCTCCGAGTAACCGACACCACCACCCTGACGGCAGGTATCCGCCACCCGGCGGCGATCCTGCCTTGTCGTAGTTGTCCAACATCACTGACAATCGGTCCACATTCGGCGTCAGAGGACACTCCGGCCCCGCTGTCACGCTGACGCAGCGTGAGCGTGACACTGGTGTCACGGTTCCCTTGGGGGCGTGTCACGCCGCCCTGAGTATCGGCACGTTTGTCCGTTTTTTGACCCTCGAACCCCCTTCCAGGGGCTGTTCGAGGGCTCGGGCGTGACACATAAGAGTTCCTGCTCCGCACCCCGTCCGTTCGTCACGAGCGGTAGTCGGCGGCGCGGCGTGCGGCCGGCCGGCTCGGCGCCTCGGTCAGGATCCGGCGGGCACCGCGAGCTGGGTCTGCTGGGTCCCGGGTCCGGCGTTTTGCCTGATCGATGCGGAGCGCTGCCAGACCTGGGTCCACCTGGGTCCTGGGTCCGCCTGCGCGCATTCCGTCGGAGTGGTCCCGGCCCGCCAGGGTCCGGCGATACCGTGGTGAGACCCGCCCGTTCCGCGCCCTACGGAGCCCTCGATGAGCGAACAGCCGGCCCCCGCCGACACCGCCGCCCGGCAGCTGGAGCCCGCGGCCGCCGACGCGGTCCGCGCGTACGCGGCCAAGACCCGCGCCGACGCCGACCGGTTCGCCGCCGTCCTGGAGGACATCGCCACCAACGGCCTGCCCGACCCCGAGCAGTGCACCCCGTGGGAGGAGCTGCGCGAGGCCCACCTCGCCCGCCTTGCCCGCCAGCGGCCGGCCGTCGCCTGATGGCCCCGCAGCACGGCCCCCGCCGCCCCCGCCGCGCCCGGATCGCCTTCTCCGACTCCGCCGCCAAGCAGTTGGAGAACATCACCAGCGAGGCGGAGATCCACGCCCTGGACCGCGCCCTGGTCGTCGTCTCCGTCGACCCCGAGATCGGTGATCCGATCCCCGGCGACACCGCCGGCCCCCGGCTGCGCGAGTACGCCGACGAAGTCGAGCGCGTACGCCTCCTGTACTGGGTGACGGCCTTGAAGACCGTGGTCGTCGTCGCCTACCTCGAGGTCTGAGCCACCAAGGAGCCGAAGTGCCGACCGCCCTCCAGCAGCTCTCCGCCCACCGCGAACTCAGCGCCCTGCGCTCCGTGCTGGACTGTCCCCTGAAGGCGAGCGCCCTGCGAGAGGGCGCCGCGGTGGACTCCGGCACCGGCCCGGCCTGGCTCGTGTTCCTGTGCTCCGAACACTCCGGGCAGCTGCCCGGGGGGCCAGGCGTGCGCACGCACGACGACCGCGGGTCGATGCCGTGCGGCAGCGTCCTGGACTACCGGCTGGCGAAGCAGCTGCTCCAGTCACACGCCGACCTGTGGCTGACACCGCTGACCGGCGTCGACCCGGCCGCGTACGGCGGCGCGTGGTCCGAGGTCCTGGACCAGGCCGACCGTGCGCTGCTCGCCCGCGCGGAAGCCGGCGGCGAGGACTCACCGCTGCAGAGCATGCTGACGATGATGGGCATGGCCTGCCGGTCAGCTGCCGAAGGCGACCTTGAGCAGGCCGCTGTGGCGCTGGGCTACTGCGAGACGATCGCGCTCAGCCTGTAGCTGCGGGTCGGTGCGCAGCATTCGCACGACCTGTCGCCGTCGACCGCGCTTGATCCTTCCCGGCGCTATATGGCCGCCTGCGTCTCCTGCACGCCGTCCATCCTCGCGACCGGCGATCAAGGGCCTCCCGGATGGCCGACCGGCGGGCAGCCGGACCAGCGTTGCTGCCACAGATCCGTCAGAAGCACCCGCGCATCTCCAGTAGAGCCGCGACTGGCTCCCCAAGCAGGGGAGGCCGCCGAGTAGACGGGAGAGAGTGCGGTCAGTGGATTGCTGCTTTTCTATGCTGGTGCACACATTCACTCGTTGGGGGACTCCGTTGCCAGCGGGATACCGCACCGCCAGCAATCGTTCGCGTGGTCGTCCTGGCAGACGTAGCCGATGGCACCATCCACGCACCATTCGGCGGCCTCCTCGGAAAGCAGGTCGGGCCCGGCAAGGAGCAGCCGACGAAATTCCGTGGTGTCCGCGATGTCGGCGGGCCGGTTGGTGAACCACTCGTTAAACCAAGGCTTGTCCCGGTATATGCGCCAGTGCGCATTCTCCCGGTCGTCGACAGCCGTAAGGAACCGATCGACGATGCGTCCCCAACTCGGTGCTCCGAACCAGCCGTTGTCGGACGCGCAGAAGGATTCGATCAGGGTTCGCAGGCCGAACTCCTTCTCGCGAAGGCGGTACGTTCGCCCCCAAGCGATCGCGTCCTGTGCCATCTCCGCGAGTTCTTCGCGCGGATCAACCTCGTGCGCAGGGTCGTCAGGGTTGTGGCAGGCCAGCCCGAGCTCGAGCACGGACTGCCCGGTCGGTAGAACCCGGGACGGGTTGACGATCGCGAGACCGAGACTGATCCAGTCGACATGGTCGAACGACAGCATCGAGCGCACGAGTCGGGTGGTTGCCGTGTTGATCCGCATCATCGTGCCGTCGTGCAGCGGACTCTTCCCGGCATGCCAGTTCTCGACGGGTGTGTTGCGCCACACGGCGAGCGTGATGCGGGTGGCAGCGAGCCACAGCAGGGCGTCGTCGTCGAGGTGCCCGAACCGCTTGGCACACTCCTGGGCGCCGTAGGTGATCAACTCTCCCGGTTTCGGCCACCTGTGGCTGTCGGGCCCTTCAGGCTCTTCAGGCGCGTACTCGTAGTCGTCGGCGTATTCGTCGAGGATCGCGCTCAGCTCGGTTGCGCTGTAAGCCTCGCTGCACTCGGAGCCGTCCGGCCCCTCGACGGTGTACATGTCGTGGTCCCAGGAGACGTACACGTCGCCCCAGAGCACGACGTCATCGCACTCGCTGGCGTTGTCCGTCACAACCGGCCTGATGGTGATCGGGGCAGTACGCCCGTCGGTTCGCTCGCCGTCCTTCTCGGCGGCCCATGCGGTGATGACCCCGAGCGGCTTCGGAAGGAGAGGACCGACCTCGGTGATGCTGAACGGTTCGACGTCGTCATCGGTGTCGAACCGGCTGTTGACGAACGCGACTGCCTCGGAGGGCGTGCTGACGATGGACTGGCTACCACTCTCGTTGTCAACTACACGCCACAACGCGCTGTTCTTCACGGTGCTCTCCGATCGCGGTGAGTGCACCCGGGGCGGGTGCGATGCGCCGGGTCGCTCGGCACTGACTCAAATTATGGGCTGATCAACCCGTCCGTAGTCCCGCAGGCGCTTGTCGGCGACGACGCTCGGGACGTTCGTGTGCAACCTGCTTTTCGCTGCCGCAGCGACACAGCCGCCTCGCCCGGGAGAAGGAGGCCGGACATACCCGCGGGCAGGCATTCGTCGCCGCGGCCGCGGCCCTGCTGGACCAGGCGCGGCATGGTCGCCCCTGCCGCCGGCGGCAGCGTCCTGGCTCAGTTCGACAACATCCTCGCCACGGCCGCACCCGAGCTCGCCGGGCACGTCCAGGCCGTGGGCTTCGACGCGGACACCGGCTGCCTGGATGTCGCCCCCGACGCTCCCGCGTACACACAGCTGCGCTGGAAGGCACCGAAGCTGATCGCGGCGGCCAACGAGCGGGTGTCCGGCCCGAACGTCCGCTCCGTTCACGTCCTGGCGCCCGCGCCCGTCAAGGCCGGCCCCGCCCCGGCGGCCCCGCCCCGGCCCCGCAGCCGGCCGCGTCCGCCGCGCCGGTGGAGCACCGGACGCCGCCAGAGGGCTACCGCCGTGCGATCGAGGCGCACCGGCAGTCCGCCCGGCCGTCCCTGGCGGACCCGGGCATCACGGAGGCGGTCGAGCGGCAGACCGCCGCGATACGGGCGCCGTCCCGCCGGGCCTTTCCCGAGCCCGGCATCGTCGCGGACGACGCTCCGGCCCCGATCGAGCAGGTTCGCCGCCAGCGCCGCCGCCAGGCCGCGGCGACCGTGCCCCCGGCACCGGGGCAGGCGGCTGGTGAGGTGGCATGAGTCGACGTCGTAACGAGACGGGCACCGATACCGTGAGCAGCGACTTCCTGCGCTTCGGCGCTGCTCTTGCCCGCAGCGATGGCCGAGGCACGGGCCCGTTCGGCAGCGCTGTCAGCGTTCCGCGCAGACTGGCGGGCGTAGGCGGCGGAGAACTCGGCGTCGTGAGCGGGAGTTCTCCGCGGCGGTGGCGTCCTGTTCGGCCTGGTTGGCGGCGTTGCGTTCCTGCTCCAGCATGCCGACCGCAGCGTTCACGAGCTTCTGCGGCTTGACTACCTGGTGCTGAACGGTGGGCAGAGTGACCTCCGGATTGAGATGATGGGTGGATACCGCCGGACGAGAGCTGGCCCGCTGGCGCCTGCGACCGACACCATCTGCTGAGCAGGTGGCTGTAAGGGGGGGGACATGGAGCTTGAGCCGCTGATTGCGGCGCTCGGCAGCTCGACAGCCGTGGCCACACTGGTTCGGACACTCGTGCTTTGGATGCGGTCGCGGCACCCGAAGCACGTGGTCGTCAAGGATGGGGACGGCGAGGTGAGTTTCGATCTCTCGAACAGGCGCGAGGCCCTGCGGTACTTGCAGAAGCTCGCTGACTCTGACCGAGAGGGGCTGTAATCTCGTGACGACTGCGGCCCAGGTACAACCACGAAGAGTTTTCAACTACGACCAGCTCAGCGCAGCAATCGGTGGCGCCGGGTCGGGACTTGGCACGGCAGCGTTGGGCAACCACATGGACCCGAAAGGGTTCTGGCATGACGCATTCCTGTACGCCGCACCGGTCTTGGCCATCGCGGTCAGCGTCGTGGTGAACTGGGTGTGTGCCGCTGCCGAGCGTCGTGAGATAGCCCAAGGCATTAAGCGAGCCATGGCGACCGTGCAAGAGGAGCTAGACGACCCAACGACGAGTCTCACGCGCCGAGATGAGCTGAGAGCGGTTCTCAAGCAACTCCGAGACGAGAAGATCGCCCACCGACTCTGAGGCCCGGTCAGAACCGGCGCGTGCGCCGCGCCAGCCTGCGCGGGTCCATCTCCCCGTCGTCCTCGTCGTCGGACGGGGTGAGGCCGCCACCCTGGGCGGCCGGAGCGGCAGGGGGGACGAGGGCCTGAAGGGCCCTCGCGTCCGACTCCAGCTCCTCGGGAGTTGAGCCGTGCAGACGCCCGGCCAGTTCCTCGGGGAGGTCGTACTCCCGGGCCACGGACGAGACGAGGAGCGAGTGCTCCAGCTCTGCGTTCTTCGCCTTCACCTCGGCGAGGGCAGCCTCGAACTCCTTCGGGCTCTTGGCTCCTCGAGGAGCGCCGCGCGCCGGTGCCCGACGAGGAGCGGATGGAGGAGTTGAAGGCGGGACGGGAGGCCGCCCTCGCTGACGGGGCTCAGCTGGCGACGGCGGATCCGGAGGAGTCCGGTCGGATTGCCGCTGTCTACGCCGCCCGGCTGAAGGAGCTCAAGGAGACGTAGCCCAAGGCCCTGCTCGGCACGGGCAGGGGCCACAGGGGCGGGTGCGGCCGGCCGAGGCGAGCCGGCTGCACCCGCGCGGGCATCAGCGGCCGGGCGAGTGCGGCGATCTCGTCCAGCTCCTGGCGGTGCCGGGGCAACGCCCGGCGCAGGCCTTGGTGGAGCCGGAGGAAGGCTGCGGCCTCCTGCTCGGTGTAGGGGGGAGCCGTTCCGCTGCCAGGGCCCACGACGCCCGTCCGGCACTGCCGCTCTCGTGACGCAGTAGAGCCTGGCCGTCCCGGCGGATGACCGTGACGGCCGCGATCTGCGGGTGCTGCTCGGCGAGGGCGACGATGTCGGCGAGCGCGCGGAAGCAGGTGTCGTGCCCGGAGCGGCTGGTGAACCGGCCGGTGCCGCCGCGCTGCAGGGCACGGGCGTAGCGCAGCGCGGTCGCCAGCCGACTGTCGGCCTCGCGCACGGCCAGGACGACGAGCTCGACCGGATAGCCGCCGGCGGCGAAAGGCAGCGCGCTGGCCAGGAACTCCTCCACGCTGCCGGGGGCAGCCTCGATGAGAACGTCGCCGCGCCGGTCACGGACGTACTGCTCGGCCCAGGTGAACCAGGCCCGGTAGTCGGCGCGGATCGCCGCGCCGGCGCTGCGGGGGTCGTCGCGCAGCAGGGGGAAGTAGTCGGGGTGCTGGGCCTTGAAGTCGTCGCCGACCAGCCGGGTTGTTCCGGGCCGCATCGCGCGGCGGACCATCCGGGCGGCCAGCAGCTTGCCCGCCCCGGGCTGCCCCATGACGTAGACGGCGCGCGGATCGTCCCGGGTGACGATGCCGTTCAGGTAGGACGGGACGATCAGCTCGTCGAAGACCCACCGGTGCTCGGCGGTGGAGAGCCGGTGGTAGTCGACGCCCGGCGCGCGCCGTCGGGGCTGGGCGATGCGGCGGACCGGCTCGGCGAGCGCGGCGGCCCGCCTGGCGTCGCGTACGACGGCCAGGCGCTCGTCCTCACCCGGTACGTCGCGGTGCACGCGCACCTCGGCGCGGGCTATCTCGTGGTGGAACGCGGCCGTCTCCTGGGCCGTCCATGCGCGGGCGCGGCCGCGGGCGACCGCCTTGTCGGCGGCGGGCCGGCGACGCCACGCGCCGGCGACGAGCTCGTTGCTGTACAGCACCGTTGCGTCGCGGGTCACCACGGTGATGCGGTCGGCGAGCTGCTCGGCCTCGATGACCGCGAGCGTCGGGAGCATGTTCGTCGCGCAGGAGTCGTGGTTGGTCCACGACACGAACCGGCCGCCCGCCCCCTCGCAGGCCTCGGTGAGGAAACGGTCGAGGATGCCCAGCTGGCTCCACGCCTCCGGCGTCGCGAGCGCGACGACCTCGATCCGGTGCCGGGATCGGCGGTACGCCGCCGATGCCGCACGGAAGTCGTCGAGGTCGGCGAGGGCGGTCTCGACGACTGTGTCCAGGCTGTGGTCGCGGACGTACTCCTCGACGGCTGCCTGCCAGGAGCTGGTGTCCGGCCGGACCTTCGCGCCGGCGGTACGGACGTCGGCGGCCAACGCCGCAGCGTAGTGGCGGTGGGCGGCCTTGTAGAGGTCGCGGCCGATCCTCACAGCGCCACCGCGCTGCCTGAGGGCCGCCTGGACCAAGTCGGCGACCTTCGTCTTTCCAGCCCCCGGCTGGCCACCGACGAACACCACGACCGGACGGGCCTGGGGCACGGCGCTTGCAGCGGCTGCGGGCAGGATCACCCGCCGCAGGACGTCCCGGCTCTCGCGGGCCGAAAGTACGGCGCAGTCGTCCACGTCGTCCACAGGGCCTCCAGCGCCTCTAGGGGTCTAGATCGTCTTGGCAGACCATAGCCGCAATGAGCAATCCATGTGAAATTCGATGCTAAATCCAAGGAGTGATTGAGGTAGTATGCGGCATGGAGGTGAGCTCTGTGCCCACTGAGAACGAGCTGTTCAGCGCCGTCGACGCGCTGCTGGAAGAGGTCGCTCAGGACGATCTCCCGGCACCCGAGGAGCGCAAGCGACTGCGCGAGGCCGCCGGGCTGAGCCAGGAACAGATCGCCAAGGCTCTGAAGAGCCGGCGGGAGACCATCGGGAACTGGGAGTCGGGCGTCACCGAACCGCGGCCGCCGAAGCGTGCCGCGTACGCCCGGCTCCTGGAGGGCCTCGCCGCCCGCTTCCCCGCCCCGACTGCCGACGCGCCCGCCGCCCCGGCCCCGGCAGTCCCGGAGGCGTTCACCGGGCCGGCCCCGGAGCCGGTCCCGGCCCCCACGCCCGTCGCTGTCCCGCCGCCGCGCCCGAAGGCGGCGGCGAGCAGCACCACCCGGCCCGCTGCGTCGTCGCGGCGCCCGGGTGCGAAGAAGGCGGCCCCGGCCGGCACCCCGGCGGGCGGCACCGACCCGCGGTTCGAGAACGGACCGCTGGCGGTCGTTGACGTCGCGGACGGGCAGGTGCTGGCGTACTGCGTCGGCGGCCTGGTCCTGGACGTGCCCGCCAAGTCCCTGCCGTCCCTGGTCGACTGGACCCTCAAGGAGGCCAAGCTCGGGCAGCCGAAGCTGTCGGGTCCGGGAAGGCCGGCCGACCCGCTGCTCGTGCTCACCGAGGCCGCGCTGGAGCGCTACGGCCTGCCCACCCAGCTCTCGGAGGAGGAGAAGCACGCCGGGCGGATCCCGGAGGGCCACAAGGTCATCAAGCAGCTCACGCGCGCGGAGTGGAAGCTGACCAAGCGCGGGTTCGGGCCGTGGGCGCGGATCTACCGCCCGGCCCAGGGCTCGGAGCGGCAGTGCGTGCAGCTGTGCATTCCGTCGTGGAACGCGCTGGACGCCCGGTTCTGGGGCCCCGCCGGGCAGTTGCCGCCGGCGGAACTGGCCCGGGTCCTGGGCGTGTACGCGTCGCGGGTGATGACGCCGCGCGGATCGACCGCGGTCACCAGCCTGGAGCTGATGACCGCGCTGCACCCGCCGACCCACGCCGTGCGCGATGAGGAGACCGGCGTCCTGCGGCAGGCCGAGACCAAGACGCCCGGCTCACTGGGCAAGGACCCGATCGACCCGATGAACTGGCCGCCGTGCGAGGTCCCCGACGGGCACCCGGTCCTGAAGGACCTGCCCCGGTTCCACGTGCGGGGCCCGGGGGAGAAGCTGTTCGAGGAGGCGTACGACTGGGCGCGGCCGATGACCGACGCGGAGTGCACCCTTCGCCATCTGGTCGGCATCGACGTGAACATGGCGTTCGCCGCTGGGGCGAACGGTCTGACCGTCGGCCTGGGCGAGGCGACGCACGTCAAGCAGCCGGTGTTCGACCCGAAGCTGCCCGGCTCGTGGCTGGTCGACCTGTCCCACGTCGACCTGTCCCGCGTGAAGGTCGGCAAGGAGTGGGTGGAGCTGGACGGCGACCTGCTGCCGAGCCCGTTCACGCCGAAGGGCGACCGCCCGACGGGCCCGGCCTGGTACGCGACGCCCACCGTGGCGTACGCGGTGGAGCTGGGCTACGAGGTGCGCCCGCTCGAGGCGTGGGTCCGGTACGACAACGGCCGCTACCTGGACAGCTGGTACAACCGGCTGCGGGACGCCTTCCTCGCCACGATGGCCGACCTCGGCGTGCACACGGACATGGCGCCTGCCGACTTCCTCGCGGCGATGGACGGCTACAAGGACCGCGACCCGGAGCTGGGAATCGTCATCACGGCGGTCAAGGCCACGGTCAAGGGCGGCATCGGCAAGCTCCGCGAGCGGCCGCGCGGGGAGGGCTGGCGGCCGGGCGAGCCGTGGCGGGCGCTGTCCCGCCCGACGTGGCGGCCGGACATCCGGGCGGCCGTCATCTCCCGTACCCGGATCAACCTGCACCGCAAGATCGTCAAGCACGCGGCGTTCACCGGGCAGTACCCCATCGCGATCCTGTCCGACTGCGTCGTCTACGCCGCCGCCGGACCCTCGCCGCTGGACTTCCTGCCCTACCGGGACGGCAAGCCGCTGCCCGGCGGGTTCAAGCTCGGCATCAACCCCGGCCTGGTCAAGCACGAAGGCACCCAGTCCGTGCTGTGGGGCGAGGAGGTCCGCGAGCGGTTCGACGCGCCGGAACTCAACCTCGCCCGGTACATCAAGGACGGCACCGTCACCGACGCCGACAACGGAGAGTAGGAGTAGGCCACGATGAGCCTGTTCGGGGACGGCCTGGAGGCCGCGGTGCAGAAGGCGTTCACCCGCCCGGCGCCCAAGAGCGCGGGTGCGCAGATGCGGTACCTGGTCAGGCAGCTGAAGGGCACGAAGGCGGTCGCCCAGATGCTGCGGATCTCCCAGCGCACCGTCGAGCGGTACGTGAAGGACCAGATCAAGAAGCCCCGGCCGGACCTCGCCGCGCGTCTGGAGCGCGAGGTGAAGAAGCGGTGGCAGCCGCAGATCCGGGCCAAGGCCAGGGCGAAGGCCGCGAGCACGGGTGGCATCGTCATCGACACCCGCGCCCGCATGGGCTACACCGCGCCGATCGGGTCGACGGACCAAGACCGCATCCGGCACCTGACCGTCGCCCTGCCCCCGCAGTACGCCGCCCGCCTCTTCGACGCCCAGGAGCAGGGCGCCACCGATCAGCAGCTCCAGCAGATCGCCGCCGAAGCACTCAAGGAGGTGTACTTCCAGGACGGCGGCCGCCGCGCCGGCTCCCTGGAGGAGGTCCGCTTCACGGACATCGAGCACCTCGAGTTCGAGCTCTAGCAGCCGCACCCCGAACAGCCCGCGAGCCCGGACCGCAATGGTCCGGGCTCGCTCGCGTATCCGCGGGGGAGGCGGATGTTCATGCACGCGTGCCGTGTTCAACGCCGCTTCGCGTCGGCGGTTACGGTTCGCCGAAGCCGTGCTCGAAGCCCTTGAGGACGGGGTCCAGTTCCGCGGCCGCACCGCACAGCGAGCACAGCCGGACACCCGGCTGCTGCGCCACGTCCAGGGCCCGCTCCAGCGGCAGCACCGGCGCGGCCGGCGCCTCGTCGCAGTCGACGGCGTGCACGACACCGCCCCGGCCGGGACCGCGGCCGCCGGCCTTCGCCATCACCCAGCCCGACGGACGACTCGGCCCGAGGGCCTGCTCCACCAGCGACGGCTTCGGCAGGTACTCAGTGGGCACATGGTCGTACGAGACGCCGTCCACGGGCCGCACATGGTCCGGAGCGCGCACCCAGACCCGGTACTCGGCCGCCTCCACCGAGTCTCCGGGGCCGTTTCTGTACGCCGACAGGCCCACCTCGTACCTCCAGTCGTCGGGCACCTGGGCGCCGGGACCACAGGCGGGCGACGACCTCCTGGTCCCCGGGCAGCAGCACCCTGATGGGCACCGGCACCGGCGCCGGGTCGGGGGCGGAGGACGTCGTCATACCCCCACCGTACGGACGGACGCCGGGACTGTGACGACGCAGCACAGCTGGCAAATAGCAGAGCAGGTCGCTCCTGGCCCGAAGGATGCGTCGTTTCGTAGTTGGCAACGGTGCAGCAGGCTAGTTGGCAAGCCGTGGTCACCGACCGTGGTGGGTTACGCCAGCCGTCGCACCAGCAGCATGACCACGCATGACAGACACCGCGCAGGAGCTGACGCTGGACGGCCTGTGACAGGACCGGAGCTTGAACGAGGTCGCTGACGTGGCTGAGTAGTCCTTGGCGCAGGGTATTAGGAGGTGGCGCCGGTCAGGGCGAGGAACTCGCTGCGGGAGCGGGCGTCGGAGCGGAGCAGGCCGAGCAGGGTGGAGGTCATGGTGGTGGAGCCGGTGGCCTGGACGCCGCGCAGGGTCATGCAGCAGTGTTCGGCCTCGATGACCACGCCGACGCCTTTGGGGTCGAGGTGGGTCTGCAGCCAGTCGGCGATCTGCTTGGTCAGGCGTTCCTGGACCTGTGGCCGGCAGGCGAAGTGCTCGACGATGCGGGCGAGCTTGGACAGTCCCAGGATGCGGGTGCCGGGGAGGTAGCCGACGTGGGCGGTGCCGACGAAGGGCAGCAGGTGGTGCTCGCACACCGACCGGACGGGTATGCGGCGGGCCAGGACGAGTTCGTCGTAGCCCTCGTCGTTGGGGAAGGTGGTCAGGTCGAAGGGGCGGGGGCTGAAGAGTTCGGCGTACGCGCGTGCCATGCGGCCCGGCGTCCCGCGCAGGCTCTCGGAGGCGGTGGAGACGCCGAGGGCGTCGAGGAACCGGCCGGCCGCCGCTTCCGCGGCGCCCAGGTCGATGCCGGCGGGCTCGTGGACGACTCGCAGGGCGGGTCGGGCAGGAGCCTCGTCCTGCGCGGCGTCCGGGTGTATTCGGGCGGTGGCGTGGGGCGGGTGGTCGGTCATCTCAGTTTCCTCCGATGCCGAGGGCGGTGAGCAGGACGAGGACGAGGGTGGCCACGGCGAACAGGCCGTGGGCCAGGACGACTGCGACGGGGAAGTGACGTTCGGCGGGGACGGTCCCCTCGGTTCCCGGGGCGGTTGCGGCGGCCGGTGCTCCGGCGGCACGGTCGCGGTAGACCGGGATCCAGCGGGCCAGCATCACGAATCCGAGCAGGGCGACGGGCAGCAGCAGGCCGAAGGAGGTCCAGGCCAGAGCCCTCTTGTCGGCGACGACGTAGATGATCCACACCACCAGTCCGATCGCGGCCAGGGCGAAGTGGCCGAAGAGGGCGGGTGCGGGCAGGCGGGTGGTGCCGGACTGCTGCTGGCGGATCCCGCCGCGTTGGATCCAGGTACCGAGCATGTAGAAGCCGCCGAGGGCGGTGACCACCCAGGCGATCAGTGCGGCGATGTCCATGGGGAACTCCCGAATGACGTACGTCGAAAGCGGCCGGACGGCTCCGGCCGTGGTGCGGGTCGTGCGGTTTCAGGCGGTAGGGCGGGCGTTTCGCGCGCTGGTGCCGGGCGTGTATCCCTCGGCCTGGGTGTTCTCGTCGGCGACGCGGACGCCGTAGCGGTAGGCGAGCTTGCCGCCCAGGAATCCCGAGACCCCCAGGAGGACGATGCTGACCGCGGACAGGGCGAGCCTGCCCCAGCCGACGCTCCCCCCGCTGGTGTAGGTGCTGTAACGCCACAGGAAGTTGACGGCGTAGGCGGCTGTCACCAGCAGGTTCAGCGTCATGTGGACCAGCGCGGTGCGAAAGGCCGGGGTCCGGGCGGGGATCGCGAACAGGTCGAGGAAGCCGGCCATGGCCGCCAGCAGGGCGCCGAGCACCCCGACCGCGATCAGCCACTCCGAGCCCTGGTTCAAAAACCCCGGCCGGCGCACCAGGTGGGAGGCGATGTCGAAGACCAGGCTGGTCACCCAGGCGCCGATCGGCACCGTGACCAGGATGGGGTGGAACGGGTGGCCGTACGGGCCGGCGAGCGAGGCACTGACCGGACGCTTCGCCTGGAGCCGTGATGCATCAGCCATCGCGACCTCCTCCTCTAATTTCACCAACAAATCTTGGTCTTATTGACGATGGCCGTCAAGACGGGCAGGAAAACAGCTCAGCAGGAACACTTGTGCCTACGCGAATGGGGGTTACCGTGGTCTCGTGGCTTCCGATCAGACAGCTTCGGCCGACGCGGTCGGCAGCGCCATCGACTCCGTCAGCGTCCTGAGCGAGGACTCACGGCGGCGCATGTTCTCCTTCATCCGCCGTGCCGGCCACGCCGTCACCCGCGACGAGGCCGCCGCGAGCGTGGGGATATCGCGCAAGCTCGCCGCCTTCCACCTCGACAAGCTCGTCGACGCCGGCCTGCTGCGCGCCCGCTACGAGACGCCCGACGGGATCCGCAAGGTCGGCAGGCGGCCGAAGGTGTACGAGCCCACCGACGCCCAGATCACCGTCAGCATCCCCGACCGGCGCCACGAGCTGCTCGCGGAGCTTCTCCTGGATGCCGTGCTGACCGAGGAGGCCGACGAGAACGCCACGCAGGCGGCCATGCGGACCGCCGGGCAGCGCGGCCGGCAACTGGGCCAAGCCGCGCGGAAGGAGATCCGTCCCGGGCGTCTGGGCCCCGAGCGCGGGCTGACCGTCTGCGAGGGCCTGCTGGAGGGATACGGCTACGAACCCCTCCGGGAGGCACCCGACCGGCTGCGGCTGCGCAACTGCCCGTTCCATCCACTGGCCGCGAAGGCCCCTGACCTGGTGTGCGGCATGAACCAGGCGTTTCTCGGCGGCTACCTGGCCGGTCTGGAGGTGGGCGGCATCCGGGCCGTCCTGGCCCCCGAGCCCGGCGAATGCTGCGTACGACTGGGCCCGGACGATTCGGATCGTGATGACCAGATGCCCCAGGACCACTGACACGGCACGGGCCGCCCGCCCCCGCGGGCCACCGACGCGATGCGCCCCTGCCCGCGGCAGAGGGGCCGAAGGAGTACTTCGCCGATCCCCCGCGGGACACATACGTCACTGGTGCTCGACGACCGCTCGAGCTGGGGAAATGCCCGTTCCCGACGTTCCAGCCGGAGCATCACCATGATGATCAAGCACATCCTGAACTCTCCTGCCCCGTCCACGGCACCGATGGAACGGTCCGCTCCCGCCACCGCGCCGATGACGGCCGCCGCCGACATCGGGCTGCTGCTCATCCGGCTCACCTTCGGCCTGCTGATGGCCGGACACGGCGCGCAGAAAGTCTTCGGCCTCTTCGGGGGCCCGGGTCTGACGGCGACCGGCAAAGGGTTCGCGGCCCTGGGCTACCACCCGGGCAAGCTCTTCGCGGTGGTCGGCGGCCTGTCCGAGTTGCTCGGCGGCCTCGGCCTGGCCCTGGGGCTGCTGACGCCGCTGGCCGCTGCCGCACTGATCGGCGTCATGATCAACGCGATGGTCACGGTCACCGGCGGCCACGGCCTGTGGGAGACGAACGGCGGCGTGGAATACAGCGTGTGCATCGCCGTCGTCGCGCTGGCCGTCGCCGCCATCGGCCCGGGCCGGCTCGCCGCCGACCGCCCCTTCCGCTGGGGAAAGGGCGGCTGGAAAGAAGCGGCCTTCGCCCTCGCCCTGGGCGGCATCGCCGCAGCGATCACCCTCATCCTGTAGGACCACAGCGCCCACCCGCCTCGCTGAAGCCGCGTCCGGACTGCCACATGCCCACAGGCGCGTTGGTGAGCTCTGGGAGGCGGCGTGTATGCTCGGCGGTCGCGAAGGGGAGTAGCCCTGCAATACCGGTCGTCGACATACTGGAGCCCAGCGTCGGGATCCCGGTGACCGGGCCCGCATCGTGAAGATGCCGGGTGGGCGAGACCTTCGGCCCTTTGTCGACGACGTATGTCGTGTCGGCGGGGTCGAAGCTGCCGCCGTCCCCTTTCTTCGTGCGGTCGTCCTCGAAGCCCCCGCCGGTGCGGGAAGGCCTGGACGAACCTGTGATTCATTTTGTTCTGCTGATCGTCTGCGCGGTGGCGATCTACCTCTCCTGCGAGTGGTTCGTCAACGCCGTGGAATGGCTCGGCGAGCGCCTCAACGTGGGAAAGATGGCGGTCGGTACGATCCTGGCCGCCTTCGGCACCGCCCTGCCCGAGTCCGTCGTCACCCTGGTCGCGGTCACCACCGGTGCCACCGACGAGGCCAAGGACATCGGTGTGGGCGCCGCGATGGGCGGCCCCCTCGCGCTGGCCACCGTCGCCTACGGCGTGACCGGCGCGATGCTGCTGCTCAAGCGCCGGCGTGAGCGCCACGCTGTCCTGGCCACCACAGGAATGCCCTCTTCGGACCCGGTCTCCTACCCCGATGCCGACGATGCTCTGGGCACAAAGAAGGACATCAAGCGGCTGGCCAAGGACCAGAAGTGGTTCCTGCCGATCTTCATCGTGAAGGTGGCGCTCGGCCTGGTCGCCTTCGCGTTCAAGCCTGTGCTGGGTCTGCTGTTCTTCGCCGCGTACGCGGTGTACTTCTGGCGGGAGATCCGCGGCGGCCAGGACGAGGACGGTGACGAGGAAGAACTCGAACCGCTGAAGTTCCAGCCCAAGGCCGCCTCCCCGGCCACCTGGGCCGTCGTCGCCCAGACCCTGGTCACCCTGACGGTGATCTTCTTCGCCTCCCAGCTGTTCGTGAAGCAGCTGGACGCCATCGGCCCGATGATCGGCCTGTCCGCCTCCGTCACCGCTCTGCTGCTGTCCCCGATCGCCACCGAACTGCCGGAGATCATGAACGCGGTGATCTGGGTCCGCCAGGGCAAGACCAAACTCGCTCTGGCCAACATCTCCGGCGCCATGATGATCCAGGCCACCGTCCCCTCCGGCCTGGGCCTGCTGTTCACCAAGTGGCACTTCGACCACGCCCTGCTGTGGTCCGGGCTGATCACCATGGCCGCGATCGTCTACCTCCTGCTGACCATGCGCGCCCACAAGCTCACCCCCGCACGCCTGTCGGTCGCGGCCGGCTTCTATCTGCTCTTCGCCCTCGGCCTGATCCCCATCCTCAGCTGAGCGACGCCGGTGGGTGCCGGGCCTGACGGGCCGGGCCCGGCACCCACCAGCACTACCGGTTCCCCGCCGTGACCGGCGGGCGGGGAGAGAGCCTGTGATCGGCGCTGGACATCGAAGGGGCACAGAACTGATGGCAGGGCACGCGCGTCGCGGCGACACCACCGCGGCAGGCGGGAGCAGACGCCGCAAACCCAAGCGCAGGATCGGCCGCTGGATCGCCGTGGCCTTCTCGCTGCTGGTGCTGGCGACGGCGGCCGTGGGCGGCTGGGCGTATACGCACCTGAACGGCAACATCAAGGGCGCCGACGTCAGCGGTGCGCTGGGCGACAACCGGCCCAAGGCCGCCGCCGGCGGCCAGAACATCCTGGTCATCGGCTCCGACAGCCGCAAAGGACTCGGCGACGCCTACGGCAAGAACCTGACCACCATGCAGTCCGACACCCTGATGCTGCTGCACACCGGCGGCGACGGGAAATGGGCCACCGTCGTCTCCTTCCCCCGCGACTCCTGGGTGCGGATCCCCGCCTGCGACCGCGGCGACGGCTCGGCGTCCACCCCGCACCACTTCAAGATCAACGAGGCGTTCGCCGTCGGCGGCGCCACCGGCGACACCGCCAAGGCCGCCGCCTGCGCCATCAAGACGGTCGAGGCCAACACCCAGGTGCGTATCGACCACTTCCTGATCGTCGACTTCCGCGGCTTCACCGGCATGGTCGACGCCCTCGGCGGCGTCCGGGTCTGCCCCCAGCAGGCCATCCACGACAAGAAGGCCCACCTCGACCTGAAGGCCGGCTGCCAGATCGTCAAGGACGACAAGGCGCTCGGCTACGTCCGTGCCCGCTACAGCATCGGCGACGGCTCCGACATCGGCCGCATCGGCCGCCAGCAAGAATTCATGCAGTCCCTCGCCACGCGCGCGAAATCGAAGCTGTACAACCCGAGCGCCATGTACGGCTTCCTCAACTCCGCGACCAAGTCACTCACCACCGACCCCGACCTCGCCGGCATCAAACCCCTCTACAGCCTGGCCGACCGCGTCAAGGGCATCGCCACCGACCGGATCTCCTTTTTGACCGTCCCCAACTATCCGCGTGAACGCGACGTGCCCACCGACAAGGCCAACGTCACCTGGCAGCAGCCCGCCGCCCGGCAGCTGTTCACCGCCCTCAACCACGACCGCGAAACCACCAAGGCAGACCTGAAGAAGCTCACCGCCCAGCTGCCCGCCCCCGCGGGCACCGTGCACATCACCGTCCTCAACGGCACCACCACCCAGGGCGAAGCACTGAAGATCGCCGACCAACTGCGCGCCCTCGGTTTCCAGATCACCGCCACCGGCAACGCCCCTGAGCCGGTCGACACGACCACGCTCACCTACGGGCCCGGCCAGTCGGAGCAGGCCCGCGCACTCGCCGGCCACCTGCCCGGCCTGGCAGCCCTCCCGTCCACGCAGGCAGGAACGACCACCGTGACGCTGACCATCGGAGCCGACATGCCTGCCGTCACCGGCTGAGCCAGCACACCCGCCTGTACCGCATCCAAGGTCGAAAACCGGCGCCCTCCGAGCGGCCTCCCGTCGGGCGTCGGTCCCGGGGGCTGTCCGGTCGGTACGCCTGGAGAGTGAGACCCTGCCATGGACGGTCAAAACGGTGCCGGCGCGTCTGCGGACCCGCCGTCGAACGCCTTCAAGCCGGTACCGGGCTGCTGGGTGTGCACGATCATCGACACGGTCGCCCACGCGGCATGGCACGGGGACACCGGTCTTACGCTGCGGGACTGGCTCTCGGTGACCGCCAGCGGGATGCACCACCGGATACGGGACCACGGAGCCGGCCCGGAACCCGGGGCTCCACCCCACCACTGACCGGCTCCTGCCTGACACCCGCGCCGTCCGGCACGAAGCCTGCGATCCGCGTCCAGTGACCAGGCCGGATCCGCAGCAGGCGCAGCTGGTGGGAACAGGCGGAAGATCCCATTGCGGTGGAGGACAGCGCCACCACCCGCACCGCGGCCTCGGTCCGCAGCCTGCTGACGCTGGCGTCGACGACCGCGACCCGTCTCGCCGACGACGGCAGCAAAGAGAGCACACCGAGCGAACGGCTGCGCCTGGCGACATGACCTTGGTGCGGCCCGGTGAGCGGATCGGCGCCGACGGCCGGGTGCTGGTCCGGAGGAGCGATGTGGACCAGGCCGACGTGCTGCTACCGAAGAGCAGGGGCCCACGGCTGGGCGCGGGCGGTGCAGAGTGCGGCGGCGGATCCGGGGGGGCCGGAGCCGATGATGACGATGTCCCGTATCTCGCTCAGGCCGTCGCCTCCGGCGTGGCCGGGGCGATCTCGGCGATCAGGTTCTCGACCAGGGTCTTGATCTCGTCGCGGATGGGGCGGACGGCCTCGACGCCCTGGCCTGCCGGGTCGTCGAGCTTCCAGTCCAGGTAGCGCTTGCCGGGGAAAACGGGGCAGGTGTCGCCGCAGCCCATGGTGATGACGACGCCGGACTCCTTCACCGCGTCGACGGTGAGGATCTTCGGCGTCTCCTTGGAGATGTCGATGCCGACCTCGGCCATCGCGGCGACGGCGGCCGGGTTGACCTGCTCGCCCGGGTTGGAGCCGGCGGAGCGGACCTCGACGCGGTCACCGGCCAGGTGGGTCAGCCAGGCGGCGGCCATCTGGGAGCGGCCGGCGTTGTGGACGCAGACGAACAGGACGGACGGCTTCGTGCCGGGGCTCTCGGGCATGAGGGGCTCTCTCGTCTCGCGGCGGCTGCACGCCACCCATGACGTCAGCATCCGCTGGTATCAGCGAACAGTGATGTGACAGTATCAGCGCATGCTGACTTCAGTCGATCCTGATGTGATCCGGGCGCTGGGCGATCCGCTCCGGCTGAGAATCGTGACCCTGCTGGCGCGCGAGACGCTGTGCACCACGCACCTGGTGGAGGAGACCGGGGCCAAGCAGACCAACCTGTCCAACCACATGAAGGTGCTGCGCGAGGCCGGGCTGGTGGAAACCGAGCCGTGCGGCCGTTTCACCTACTACAAGCTGAAGCCCGACGTCCTGGCCGGTCTGTCCGGGCAGTTCGCCGAGCTCGCCGCCTCTGCCCGCACCGCTGCCGAGAACAAGAGGGCCTGCCCGTGACGTCCACCGAGCCCACCACGACCACGACGGCGCAGGAGTCGTCGGTCGTCGCCAAGCTCTCCACCCTCGACCGCTACCTGGCGGTGTGGATCCTCGCCGCGATGGCCATCGGCCTCGGGCTCGGCCGGCTCATCCCCGGCCTGAACGACGCGCTGGCGAAGGTGGAGATCGGCGGGATCTCCCTGCCGATCGCGCTCGGCCTGCTGATCATGATGTACCCGGTGCTGGCGAAGGTCCGCTACGACCGGCTCGACGCCGTCACCGGCGACCGCAAGCTCATGGCATCGTCGCTGGTCATCAACTGGATCGTCGGCCCGGCGGTCATGTTCGCCCTCGCGTGGATCTTCCTTCCTGACCTGCCCGAGTACCGCACCGGCCTGATCATCGTCGGCCTGGCCCGCTGCATCGCCATGGTCATCATCTGGAATGACCTCGCCTGCGGCGACCGCGAGGCCGCCGCCGTCCTCGTCGCCCTCAACTCCGTCTTCCAGGTCCTCGCCTTCGGCCTGCTGGGCTGGTTCTACCTCGACCTGCTGCCCGGCTGGCTCGGCCTCGGCGACGGCGAGCACCTCGACATCTCCATGTGGAAGATCGCACTGAACGTCGTCATCTTCCTCGGCATCCCACTCGCCGCCGGCTTCCTCACCCGCCGCCTGGGCGAGAAGAACCTCGGCCGCACCAACTACGAGCAGCGGTTCCTGCCGAAGATCGGCCCCTGGGCGCTGTACGGGCTGCTGTTCACGATCGTCATCCTCTTCGCCCTGCAAGGAAAGACGATCACTTCCCAGCCGCTCGAGGTCGCGCGGATCGCGCTGCCCCTGCTGGTCTACTTCGCGGTCATGTGGTTCGGCACCTTCGCCCTCGGCAAGGCGCTCGGCCTGGCCTACGACCGCACCGCCACCCTGGCGTTCACCGCGGCGGGCAACAACTTCGAGCTCGCCATCGCGGTCGCCATCGCCACCTTCGGCGTCACCTCCGGCCAGGCCCTGTCCGGCGTCGTCGGCCCACTCATCGAGGTTCCCGTCCTGGTCGCGCTGGTCTACGTCTCGCTCGCCTGGCGCCGGAAGTTCACCCACCACGCCTGACGCGGACCTGCTTCTACGCCAGCACCTGAAGCGCGTAGAGCGCGCCGACGGCGGTGGCAAGGGCGCCAAGAAGCAGGCGCAGTGCGGTCTCGGGCAGGCGGGGCTGGAGGCGGGCGCCGACCAGGCCGCCGAGCCCGCATGCGATCCCGAGCGGCCAGTCGGGGGCGACGTCCCCGGACGTGGCCAGGGACAGCAGCGCATACGTGACCGCGCCGACGAGAGAGGTGGCGAACGTGGCGGCCAGCGCGGCCGGTGCGACGCGGGCCATGGGCAGGCCGCGGGCCGCGAGAATCGGCCCGAGCAGGGAGCCACCGCCGATGCCGTAGATCCCGCCGACGATCCCGACCGCGAGCGCGAGTGCCGTCAGCGCGGCCGGCGACGGCTCCGCGTTGGCGGCCGGGCGGCGGGTGGCCGGGGCGAGGGTGCGGACGCACAGCCACAGGCCGAGCGGCAGCAGCAGAGCCGCGATCAGCAGCCGGAACACGCCGGGCCCGGGGAGGGCGAAGACGCGGATCGCGGCGCCGAGGACGACGCCGGGCAGGGTTCCGGCGACCAGGCGCCGGGCCAGGCCGCCGCGCAGAGCGCCGTCACGGCGGTAGCGCCACAGGGCACCCGGCCCGGCCACCACATTGAACAGCAGGTTCGTCGGCGTGATCGCCGGACTGGGCACACCGAAGACGCTCAAGTGGACCGGAAGGAGGAACACCGCCCCCGACACTCCCACCGGCGCGGTCACCACCGCGATCAGCAGGCCGGCCGCGAGGCCCGCCCACACCGTCCACTCCACCCCAGCCCCCCGCCCTCCGACCGCCGCCCGGCCAGTATCAGCGCGGCCAGTGGTCCAAGGGCGGGGTTGCAACGGGATGTTCACGAACAGCAGGAACCGTGAACGACGGCGCTGACCAGCGCCGTCTAAGCTGTCGCGCGATGGCGGCACCGGCCGGTAAGGGAGCGTAAAAGGGCCATGGCGGGCAGCGAGCAGGACCTGGCGGAAGAGCAGCGCCGGCACTGGCAGGACACCTACACCGCCCACCCCGGCATGTACGGCGAGCAGCCCTCCGCCCCTGCTGTCCACGCGGCCGCCGTGTTCCACACGGCCGGAGCCCGCGATGTGCTGGAGCTCGGCGTCGGGCACGGCCGCGACGCCCTGTACTTCGCCCGCGAGGGGTTCACCGTCCAGGCCACCGACTTCAGCCCCACCGGGCTGGAGCAGCTGCGCGACGCCGCCCGGGCCCAGGACGTGGCCGGGCGGGTCACCACCGCGGTGCACGACGTCCGCGACCCGCTGCCCCTGCCGGACGCCTCGGTGGACGCAGTCTTCGCCCACATGCTGCTGTGCATGGCTCTGTCCACGAAGGAGATCCACGCCGTAGTCGGCGAGATCCGCCGTGTCCTGCGGCCCGGCGGGACCTTCGTCTACACCGTGCGTCACACTGGCGACGCACACTACGGCGCCGGCACCGCGCACGGCGACGACATCTACGAGCACGGGGGCTTCGCCGTGCACTTCTTCGACCGGGCCTTGGTCGACGCCCTCGCCGACGGCTGGAACCTGAACGAGGTCCACGCCTTCGAAGAGGGCGACCTGCCCCGCCGCCTGTGGCGCGTCACCCAGACCCTGCCCCGATGACCACCGCACCGATACCCGCTGCGGACATCACCGTCGACGGCACCGGCCTGCTCTGCGTCACCCTCCTGCTGCGCCTGCGCAAGCAGATCGCCGACGCGCCCCCGGGCACCGTCGTGCACGTCATCGCCACCGACCCCGCCGCCCCGCTCGACCTGCCCGCCTGGTGCCACATGACCGGCCACAGCTACCTCGGCCCCGTCCCCCGCGCCGACCCGCCGGTATACGCGCTCCGGCTGACCGCCGGTGCGCTGCACACCCGGGCTGACGCGCCGTGGCACGCCGCCACCCCTTGATCACCGCGCACACATCCCGGTTGGGCTGCTCCTGCTGCCGGGCGGGTTCAGTGGATCGCTGGGCTGCGGCGCTCGACCAGGACGACGTCGCGCCAGACGCCGTGGTGGCGGCCGATGCGCTCGCGGGTGCCGATGACCCGGAAGCCGGCCCGCTCGTGCAGGGCGAGGCTGGCAGTGTTCTCGGGAAAGATCCCGGACTGGATCGTCCAGATCCCGGCCTGTTCGGTGGAGTCCACCAGCGCCTTCAGCAGGGCGGAGGCGACACCGCGGCCGCGGGCGGCGGGGTGGACGTAGACGGAGTGTTCGACCACGCCCGCGTACGCGCACCGGTCGGAGACCCGGCTCGCGGCCACCCACCCCAGTACGGTCCCGTCGGCGTCTACGGCGGCGAAGCGGTGCTCGGGCATCTTCGCCGTGTCGAACGCCTCCCAAGAGGGTGCGACGGTCTCGAAGGTGGCGTTCCCCTCGTCGATCCCCGCCTGGTAGATGGCCAGCACCTGCTCGGCGTGCTCCGGCGCCAGCGGCATGATCACCGCGTTCGCGGACCCGTTCCCCACGACGTTCCCCCTCCCGTGCCGGTTAGGCCGCGGCCGGCAGGGCCAGCAGCTTGCCCATCGCGGCCAGCACGGACGGCTCGACCCGGTAGTAGACCCAGGTCCCGCGCCGCTCGGAGGTGAGCAGCCCGGCCTCTTTGAGCTTCTTCAGGTGGTGGGACACCGTGGGCTGGGAGACGCCGACGTCGGAGATGTCGCACACGCATGCCTCGCCGCCCTCGTGGGAGGCCACGGCCGAGAAGAGACGCAGGCGGACCGGGTCGCCGAGCGCCTTGAACATCCGTGCGGCCCTCTCGGCCTCCTCGGCGGTCATCGGCCGCTCGGTCAGCGGCGGGCAGCACGGTGCCACGCCCTGACCGTCGGCGGGCTCGAGCAGCGGCAGCACCTTCGCATTCGACATGCGTCTATGTTGACACATGTCGAACCAAGCGGGCAGTGGGTCACCGGTCCCGCAGGTGTGCAGCAAGATGGCGGGCGATGCGGGCGGCGTCCCGGCCGACTCCGCGCAGCGAGTGGGAGGACAGGGAGCGCTGCCACTCCAGCCCGACGAACGCCATGCCCGGCACCGTGGCCGAGGCACCACCGCGGTGCCGGGGGCGCCCGGCGGCGTCGAGCGCACCACATCCAGCAGACCTTCGCGCCATCGATGCCGGTGAACACCGGCAGCCGGTTAGGGGCGCCCTGGGCGAGGGCGGCGCGGTAGCGGTCGTCGTCGATGACGAGCTGCGTGGGCGGCTGGCGCAACAGGCCGCCGAGCGAGGCGATGTCCAGGCCGGTGTGCCGCAGCCAGAAGTGCAGGTCGCGCCCGGCGATTCTCTGGCGGGCGAACTTCACCGGCGCGCGACTGGCGAGCGTGACCCGGGCGGCGGTGGCCAGTTCGGCGGCGATCTGCACCGCGGAGTTCCCCGCGCCCACCACCACGACCCGCTGGCCCGTGAAGGGTTCCGGCGGCGGTACTCGGCGGTATGCAGCACCGTGCCGGTGAAGCCGTCCAGGCCAGGAAGAGGAGGGCAGTGGGGGTGGCCGAACGTGCCGGACGCCGCGACCACGGCCCGCGCCGCCAGCGCGCTGCCGTCGGCGAGCTCTACCTCGAAGCCGGCGTCGCCGCGCCGTACGCCGGTGACCCGACGGCCGGTGCGGATGTCCGCGTCCAGGCGGGCGGCGTAAGCCGTCAGGTAGAAGGCGACCTCGTCCCGGTGCGGGTAGCGGTCCAGGTCACCGGGGAACGGCATCCCGGGCAAGGAGCTGTACCGGACGGGCGAGAACAGCGTGAGGCTGTCGTAGTACCGCGGCCACGACCCGGCCGCGGTACCGGACGCCTCCAGCACCACCGGCCGAAGGCCCTCACGCAGCAGGGCATGGGCTGCGGCGAGGCCGGACTGCCCGCCCCCGATCACCGCGACGTCGACGTACTCCATGAAGGAACCTCCTGGATTCGATGAATGTCTATGTTGACGTCTATCGATACAGGTGCCATGCTGAGCCGCGCAAGCCATCGACAGATGTCGAAACACGCAAGGAGTCGCCGTGAACGCGCCCGCCACCACCGAGCTGCCCGTCATCGTGATCGGCGCCGGACCCGTCGGCTTGGCCGCCGCCGCCCACCTGCTTGAGCGCGGCATCGAGCCCCTGGTCCTCGAAGCCGGCCCGGCCGCCGGCGCGGCGGTGCGCGAGTGGTCGCACGTGCGGCTGTTCTCCACCTGGGGCGAGGTCGTCGACCCGGCCGCCGAGAAGCTCCTGGCCCCCACCGGCTGGACACGGCCCGACCCGGCCACCTACCCCTCCGGCGGCAACTGGGCCGACCTCTACCTGCAGCCGCTCGCCCGCGTCCTCGGCGACCGTGTCCGCACCGGCGCCACCGTCACCGGTGTCTCACGCACCGGCCGGGACCGGATCGTGGGCGCCGACCGCGAGGCCCAGTCGTTCGTCGTGCACGTCGCCCACACCGACGGCCGTGAGGAGCGCCTCTTCGCCCGCGCCGTCATCGACGCCTCCGGCACCTGGAATACGCCGTCCCCGGCCGGCGGCAGCGGGCTGCCCGCGCTCGGTGAGAAGGCCGCCGCGGACCGGATCACCTACCGCGTCCCCAACCTGAAGGACCCCGCCGTCCGCGCCCGGTACGCGGGCAAGCGCACGGCCGTGATCGGCTCGGGCGCCTCCGCGTTCACCGCCCTCGCCTACCTAGCCGACCTCGCAAAGTCCGGCGACGGCGCGGGAACGAAGGGCGTATGGATCCTGCGCCGGGGCATCTCGGGCGCCACCTTCGGCGGCGGAGAAGCCGACCAGCTCCCGGCGCGCGGCGCCCTGGGTCTGGCGGCGAAGGCGGCCGTGGACGAGGGCCACGCGGACGCGGTAACGGGATTCCGCACCGAGGCGATCGAGCGCGACACCGACGGCCGCCTGGTCCTGGTCGGCGAGGACGGCCGCCGCCTGGACCCGGTGGACGAAGTGATCGTGCTGACCGGCTTCCGCCCCGACCTGTCCTTCCTCGACGAGCTGCGCCTCGGCTTGGACGAGCGCCTCCAGGCGCCCGTGGCCCTGGCTCCGCTGATCGACCCCAACCAGCACTCCTGCGGCACCGTCTATCCGCACGGCCACCGCGAGCTCTCCCACCCCGAGCAGGGCGTGTATCTGGTCGGGATGAAGTCCTACGGCCGCGCACCGACGTTCCTGGCGATGACCGGCTACGAGCAGGTCCGCTCCGTTGCTGCGGCGATCGCCGGCGACCTCGCCTCCGCCGACCGCGTGGAACTGACCCTGCCCGAGACCGGAGTCTGCGGCGGCGCTGGCCTGTTCGACGCCCCCGACGCCCAGGAAGGCGACGGCGGCGACTGCTGCGCGCCCGCACCGCAGCTCGTCCAACTCGGCGCCCCCGCCACGGTCGGGGCGGCTGCCGAGCAGGCCCCGGCGGGCGGCTGCTGCGGCTCGTGACCGCCCTGGGCACCCCCGCGCCGCCCTGCCCGCCCTGCCGTCTCCGCGGTCGCCGCGCTCATCGCACCGTGGACAGCCATCAGCGCTGTACGCCGCCAATCCCGCGACTCTGACGACAGCCGCGATCACTCCGCAGAGTGACCACGCAGCAACATCAGCAACGTTTGCCAACAAACGTGCTGATTTGCCAACTGAGCTGCGTGGTCACATGGACGCCGACGATCGGCACGACCTGGCGGGCACCGGCCGCTGTCCACAGGCTCGCCATGGCGGACTGGGCGGCATGAGCGATCACGAGCAGCAGCAGCCGGCCCCGCGCCGCGGCAAGGTTCTGGAGGCCCTCGCACGGGCGGAGCGGAAGGTGGTCACCCGGCCCGCGCCGAAATCCGCGAAGGCTCAGGTGAAATTCCTTCTCACGCGGGCGAAGGGGTCGACCAAGGCCCTGGCGGAGCGCCTGGGTGTCTCGCGCCGCACGGTGGAGCGCTACCGCGCTGGGACGCTGACGACCCCGCAGAAGCGCCTTCGGGCCGCCCTGGTGGAGGAGACCGAATCCGAGTGGCAACCGCAGGTCAGAGCACAGGCACGGCACCAGGCGGCCACCTCCAGCGGCATGATGGTGGATGTCACCGCGTACTTCGGATTCACCTGCACGGGCAGCTCGGACGACGGCCGCGAGCGCACCATCACCACGGCGATCTCGCCCACCTACGCGAAGCAGATCCTGGACCTCCAGGAGGCCGGTGCGACGGAGGAAGACCTGCATCCGATCGTCGCCGAGGCCATCACCGAGTCCTATTTCACGCAATGGGGCACCCGCGCCGTCGGCCTGCGCGCAGATTTCACACACGTCTCGCAAATTGAGTTCCGGTTCTGACCCGGCCGAATTCGAGACCTGCTAGAAACGCATTCGTGAGCCGAAGCACGGTAGGTGTCACGTCGGCAGGCTTGTTGTCACTGGCGGAGCGCGGTGTGTTGTCGGTCGCCTTATCCAGGTGCTCGCGTGGCCGTAGGGCAGGGGACGGACCGGGAAGGGTGCGCACGCGGTCAGGAGCTCCTCGGCGTCAGGTCCTGCAAGCCCACCACCCGCAGCAACTGCAAGCGCTCGTGCGACTCCGTGCCCGGGCGGGCCGTGTGGATGACGAGCTGCTGGTTGTGATCGGAGTTGACGAGGACTTCGCAGTCGAGTTCGAGGTCACCGATCGCGGGATGCCGGAAGCGTTTCGTGGCGGCGCGGCGTACGGCGACCTCGTGTTCGTCCCAGAGGTGGGCGAACTCCGCGCTCGCGGAGCGTAGTTCGGCGACGAGGTCGGCGGGTTCGGGGTCCGTGGGGCGGGCCGAGGCCACCGCTCGCAGGCCGGCGACGTGCTCGCGGGCGCGCGCCGGGCGGTCCTCGGGCGGGAACAGCTCCTGGGCCGCCGGGTCCAGGAAGAAGCGGCGGATCATGTTGCGTTCGCGGGGCGGGCGGGCGAGGACGTCTCCGCTCAGCGCCCGCGACAGCGCGTTTTGAGCCAGGATCTCGCCGCAGTCGGTCGCCACCATCGCTGGGGTGTCGTGCAGCCGGTCCAGCACCAGGAGCAGGCCCGGGCGCACGTGCGTGCTGGTCGCCTCACGGCGCGGCGGCTCCTGACCGGTGAGGTGGAAGAGGTGGTCGCGTTCGTCCTCCGTCAGGCGCAGGGCGCGGGCCAGCGCGGTGAGCATCTGGCGGGACGGGCGCGGGCCCCGGGACTGTTCCAGCCGCGTGTAGTAGTCCACGGACATGCCCGCCAGCTGGGCCACCTCCTCGCGGCGCAGCCCCGGCGTACGGCGCCGGACTCCGGCTGTGAGACCCACGTCGGAGGGGTCCAGGCGGGCGCGAGCACGGCGCAGGAAGCCGGCGAGTTCGACTCGGTTCACCTCTCCAGGGTGCGGGACCCCGGCCGGCTTATCCAGGGACTCCCGATCCCCTGATGAAGAGGTCTCTCCCGGACGTCGCCGCATCCGTCGAGGCTGGTCGCCGATGACAGGCAACACAGTGGGTGAGGAGCACATCATGCTGACTTTGGTGACCGGTACGACGGGACAGGTCGGACGCCGCTTCGTGCCGAGGCTGCTGGCCCAGCGGCAGCCGGGCGAGCAGGTGCGAGTCCTGGTACGGGACGCGGCCCGCGGTGAGCGCTTCGCGGAGCTGGGCGCCCAGGTCGCCGTAGGAGACATGCGCGACGCGGCGACACTCGACAAGGCGCTCGCCGGCGTGGACGCCGTGGTGAACGTCGCCGCCTCCTTCCGCGGGGTGCCCGACGAGGAGGCGTGGGCCGTCAACCGGGACGCCGCGGTGGCCCTGGGCCGCGCCGCGCAGGCCTTGGGCGTGGAGCGGTTTGTGCAGGTCAGCACGAATAATGTGTACGGCGTCGGACGGGGCCGTCCGCTGACCGAGGAGGACGAGAGCCGACCGGGCGGTGAGATGTGGGGCGCCTACCCCGAGTCCAAGGCCGAGGCCGAGCGTGAACTGCTCGCGCTCAAGGGCCTGGACGTACGCATCGGGCGGCTTCCCTTCGTCTACGGCGAGGGCGACCCGCACCTCGCCAACTCCTTGCGCTGGGCCGCCGGCTGGGCACCGCACCAGCGCCTGCAGATGGCCCACCACGCGGACGTCGCCCAAGGCCTGATGCGTCTGCTGTACGCGCCGGGTATCGCCGGCCGGATCTACAACATCGCCGATGACGCCCCCGTCACGACGGTCGAGCTGTACCAGCTCAACGGCGTCGAGGTGCCCGCCGGGCTCCACGAGCTCACGGACCCCGACCCGTGGTTCGGGATCACGTCCAACCAGCGCATCCGCCGGGAACTCGGCTTCCGGCCGATCTACCCGAGCGTCTGGACGGCCCGGGACGCCGGAGCCCTGTGACGGGTCTCTGACCGGGGCAGTTCACCCCGGTGATCCCCGACAGCCGGCACCCGGCCGCGGGACACAGATGCGGTGACATTGGCTCTGCTTCGCGTGCTGCTGGTGACAGGTAGCGCGCCGTATCGGTGACAACCACTGTGCTTCGCCCGGCTGAAGCCGCAGTTCAGGGGAGGCCGGTGGTGTCACCTATGGTGCTTCGGCTCACCACGGCTGCCGCGCATCCGCCCGGCACCCGGATATCCCGTCCCCTGTCCCCGCGACAATCGGGAGGCTTCGTGAGCAACCCCTGTTCCCCGATCCCGCCGTCGGCGCTTCCCGGCGCCCGGCACGCCCGCGCCCCGCCGGCCGGTCGACCAGGCGAAGGTCGGCCGCCGCGCGGTGCGCCGCCGCGCCGCCGGGATGACGGTCACCGAGGCCGCGGCCGCGCTCGAGGACGCCCGGCTGCAGCAGCACATGGACCGCGACCGCGAGGACCTGGCCGACGACGAACGCGGGCCGGCCGAAGTTGCTGAGTGGGAGCGCATCACCCAGCTGCTCGCCGCCACCGGCGGCGTCTACGACCCCGAGACCGACGCCGTCGTCCAGGACGAGCTCGCCGCCGACCGGCGGGCCGAGGAAGCCGAGCAGCAGCGCCGCCAGGAGCAGCAGCAGCTCGCCGCCCGCGCCGACGAGCTCGCCGCGCTCGCCCGAGCCGGCCGGCTCGACCGGACCGTGGAGACCCGGCCGGGAGACGAGGCCGCCCTCGAGTTCCTGGTCCACCGGGGCGACTACCATCCCGTGGTCGACGGCTGGCTGGCGCAGGCCCTCGCCGGCCACTCGGGCCACTACGCCGACCCGGCCACGCGCACGGCCGCCGCAGACTCGCTGCCCGACCGGGTGCGGGCCCACGCCGCCCTGCTCGCCGCGCTCACCCGCCTTCACGCCCCGGCCGCCGACGGCGGGCTGGGGTTCGCCGGCCGACTCGCCCAGGCCGACCCGGCCGCCCCCCACGCGCTCGCCGCCTGGCTGGAGCACAGCCTCGTGCCTTCCGGTCCGGCGGGTGCGGGCGGTGCGCGGTGAGTGCGGCCGACCGCGTGGTGGCCTCCTGGGTGGAGGTGGCCGGCTGCGGCACCCGGTACGAGGACCTGACGGCCGACGGCCAGGTCCACGTCGACTGCACGCCGCCGCTGGGGGAGCCCTGGTTCGAGGGCGAGGACGACCCGGACTACAACCCGGTCTGCGCCTGCCCGCGCCTGCCGAAGCAGTGGTGCGACGGATGCATCGGATGCGTCGTCTGCGGGCAGTGCCGCGCACCGCACGTCTGGCTACCACTCTCGAACTGATCACCGGCACCCGTGCCCGGAGCGGCGCCCGCCCCGGGCACGGCATAGTGCCGGGGTGACCACGACACCGGACCGTCTGGACCTGCCCGCCCGCCGGCGCCGCAACGCGCGGCTGATCGCCGCCCTGACCCAGCTGATCGGCGCCTGCGCCGAAGCGGCGGGCGCCGTCTACCAGCCGATCGCCGCCGCCCCGGCCGCCCAGGAGGGCGTGGAGGTAGACCTCATGCCGTGCCTCCAGGTCAGTCTCAGCGCCGCCCTGCTGCTGGACGCGGCCCGAGCCGAGGACGACGCCCGGTGGCCGGCCGCCGTGACGCGGGAGCGGGCGGCGGCCAGGCGGACCTTCGCCGCCCGGTGCGCCGTGGCGGCGGCCGAGGAAGCCATCGACCCGGACGGTTCGCTGGGCGGACACGGACAGGCCGCCGCCATGGAGCTGGCGAGCGCCGGCGAGGACGTCGCCGCTTGCTGGCGGCACGATCCGGAGCAGGCCGTCGCCCTGGTCCAGGAGCTGGTGGCCAGCGGCGAGTTCACCGAGGACGAGGTCCTGGACGACGCGGTCGACTCCGCAGTGCTGACCGGTCTCCTGACGTTGCAGGAGGTGCGTACCGCGACCGACCCGAGCGCGGCGGCGGAACTCTGCCTGAACGCGGTCACCCACATCGCGCTCGCGGCCGCCCTCGCCAGCGCCGACCTGGACTGACCCGGCTGTACCGGCGGATGAGAGCGAACACCTGGGTGCCGAAGCACGGTTGTCCTGTCTCACTCCACTTTGGCCAGCGTCTCACCGAAGTTTGACCACCATGGCGCCCGGTCCTTCCCAGACGGTGGCCATGCGGTCGAACCGCAGAAATACTGCAGCTGCCCAGCCGTCACAACGTTACTGATCTGGTGCATTCCGGAGCACAGTAACGTCGTCGACGAGAGCTGTGAGCCGCTCCAGGATCCGCTCGTTCAAGCTGCTTCTCATTCGCCGCACTTCAGCTAGTTCTGCCGATAGGACGACCGAGGACGCACCCGAGACCAGGGCCACCACTCTGGCCGAAACGGACTCGAACGCAATGTGCTCGGTCCCGATCCACCACCCGTCTCGCATCGCCGCGTCCGAAGCCTCCAGAGCAGCTTCGCGAAGCTCAGAGATACGCCGCGCAACAGCCTTCGCAGACCCCCGGCGCAAGCTCGCGACTTCGTTCAGATAGAGGTCCCACGCTCGATAGGCGGAGCGGATCGCAATGAGCCGTTCTACCGCGCCGGCCTCGCGTTCCTCCCGACGCTGCTGGGTCTGTTGCTGCGCTGCAGCACGAGTTGCTCGCACGGGACCTAGGTAACCGCCTAAGGCCGTTAGACCAGCCCCTACCATCGCGCCGACCGCACCCCATACCGCGCCGTCCATGTCCTCCCCCATCCAACATCAGTGGCTGGCCAATCGTGATGCAGCGCCTGCAGAGTACGACTCGGCAGTGACGGTCACACCCACCATGGAAGTGCAAAAGGAACTGCCGTGCGCCGCCCTTGGTGACAGGCCCAAGCAGCCGTCAAACTTCGGTGAGATCGGTCAGACTTCGGTGAGACAGGTCAACGGTTGTGTCGCTCACCGAGCGTCACAACCGGGGTGTCACGCTGCCTGTCACGCCCGCCGCCGACCGCGTGACAGCAGCCCCCAGAATGTCCGGAATAATCTTATTCTGAGGGCGGAACACCCCCCGGGACCCCCTCCAGAGGCGGGTGCGAGAGCGTGACACCCCATCTGACGGTGATCACGCTCTGTCCTGTGACAGGGGAGCTTGGGCCCGGTTGGCCTCGGGAGGCTCTCGCTCCGAATCACGCCCGGCCCCGTACTGGGGCCGCTACGGTGCTGCCCATGCCTTCAGAGCTCACTCCGGATCAGGTCCTTCGTGTAGTCGCCGCTCTGGAAGCGGCATGGGGCGGTGACGACGACGCCCTGGCCGCGTTGGTACGCGGTGGGAGCGGCGAGCGGCCGCTGGCGGCCCTGATCGCCGAGTTCGGTGAGAGCCGGCTGCTGAAGATGGTGCTGGTCGTCCTCGGGATCGAGGGCCTGGAGGGCGCCGAGCTGGAGCGGGCGCTGGCGGAGTACGGGCAGAGCATCACCCCGCATCTGCTCGGTGTGACAGCGGGTCTGATGTCCGCGTGGGCTGCGAGCGCGGGCGAGGACGTCCGGGCGACCGGCGACCTCGCCCGCCACGTCCTGCGGGCCCTGCTGTCCTTCACGGGACGCGACGATCCCAAGGGGGCGCGGGCCCTGCTCGCGCACCTGCGCGCCGATGCCCTGGCTCATTCGTAGGAGCAGTCCCGGCGATCCAACTTCGGTGGCAATCGGTTCATCTTCGACGTCGCCGGACACGCTCTGTGCGGGCGGTCGGGTCAGTGGATTCCCCGGACCGAGGCGTCGCGGTGGCTGGGGGAGACGGGCGTGTCCACCGGGTGCAGCCACCGCAGCGGCACGGTGAGCGTGCCGACGCGGGGAAGTTCGACGGGCTCGCCCGCGGCGTCCAGCAGCATCCCGGAGACCTGATAGCCGCCCCCGGGCGGGAGGCCGGCTTCCTGCGCCTGGTCCTCGGTGAGCGCCACCGTGACCCGGGGGCTCGCCCCCATCACCAGGCCCTGCGCGGTCCGGGCGGCGGTGTCCACGTCGACCACGGACAGCTGGAAGTACGTGCCGCGCAGCCAGCTCAGCGGCAACCAGGAGTCGCCCATCGTCTCCGGCCGGTACCGCCGCCACGGGAGCGCGAGGGGCACCTCGCAGCGGTACGTCTCGCCCACCCGGACATCCTTGGTGCGCATGTCTCCAGGATGCTCCGCCGGGCCGCCGTCCTACCCGTGCGCTCCGCCGCTACCTGGGTCCTGGGTCCAGTCGGGTCCCGCTCCGGGCGCGGGTTTCCGTCCGTACCGTCCCGGAGCGGCCCGCGCCGACGCTACCGTGAGGACACACGCCAGCAACCCGTCCAGGAGCCCCGGATGAGCCAGCAGCCGGCCCCCGCGCCCGTACCCGACCGTCAGCCCCTCGATGAGAACGCCGCCGCGTCGATCCGCGCCTACGCGGCCGACCAGCGCGCGAAGGTCGACGTCCTCGCCTCGGTGCTGGAGGACATCGCGGAGAACGGCTACCCGAGCCCCGAGTCCGGGATGCTGTGGGAGGAAGCCCGCGACGCCCACCTAGAGCGCCTCGCCGACGAGCAGCAGTCCCGCCGTGTCGCCTGAGCACGGCCCGCGCCGCTCCCAGGTCGTCCTGGTGGAGCCCGCGCTAAGCCAGCTGGAGAAGCTGACGGCGGCCGAGACGCACCGCCTGGACCGCGCGATCGTCGCGATCAGCGTCAACCCGGAGTTGGGCACCTCTGTGCCCGGCACCCTGCTGCGGGACTACGTGGACGACGTCGACGGGGTCCGGGTGATCTACTACGTGACCGCCCTCCGGCAGATCACGATCGTGGCGTACGTCGAAGCCTGAAGCAGCAGATGCAGCAGCGCCCCGGCCCCGTCGCGGTCCGGGGCGCTGCTGCATCTGCTGCACGGCGGGCGAGGGGTGCTGCACCGGGGGGCCGGCGGCCGGGCGGCACACGGGTGCTGCTCGTGCAGCAGCGCCGGGTGCTGCGGCAGCGGATCCGTGCAGCACCCGGCCGGGAGTCTGCTGCACGGCGTTCAGCTGCTGCCGGTGGCCCACCGCTCCATGGGGCTCGGGTCGTTTTTCAGCAGGGTGTCGCGGCGGTACTGCGCGGTGGCCCGCTTGACGTCCATGGCCTTCGCCAGCTCGCCGTACAAGCCGCCTCCTGCGGAGTGCTGACGGACGGCGGCGTTCTGGATGCCCCCCAGCCGGTCCAGCAGGTCGGCGGACGTTGCGATGGTCGTCTTGAGGTCGTCGATGTCCGCCCTGCCGGCGCGCAGCTGCGCGAGGCCGTGCAGGACGGCACCGAACCGCTCGGCGAGCTGGCCGACGTCGTCACCCAGCGCCCGGGCGGCGGCGGCGGACAGCGGGATCGCGAGGTCGGGGACGGGGTCGGTGTGCTCGGGCTCGGTGGTCACCGGGCTCTCCTCCTGGTGGTGCGGGTCGGACAGGGGCGGGGGTGCTGCTCTCAGCGGTCGACAACGTCCTTGTCGAGGTCGCGGTGGTGGAGGTCCACGACCAGGCCGCGCCCTGTGTACCGCTCGGCCAGATCGGCGACCCGGTACGCGGCGGCCCTCTCGGCGTCGCCGGACAGGGCAGCCTCGAGCGCGTCGGCCACGGTCGCGGAGCGGTGGCGGCCGCTGGCACACCCGAGGGCCACGGCCAGCGGCTCGTCCTGGCGCGGCCCGGCGAGGTAGGCGTCCACGGTGACGGGGATGGCGTGCAGCAGCGCCAGGATGCCGTCGGTGCCCATCAGCGCCTCGCGCACGGGGGCGCCGCGGGCGGTGAGGTAGCGCAGGTGCGGGTCCTTGAACTGGTGGCGCAGGTCGTAGCAGACGCGGGCGGCCAGCTTTGGGCCGTGCAGGAGCCGAACGGTGATCGCCACCTTGGTCATCTCAGGCCCTGCCAGGGGCGGTGACGGGTGCGGATGGGGGTGTCTAGAGCCACTCAAAGGGTCGCTGGGCGTCACCCACGGCCCCGGCGAGGTTGTCGGCGTGCAGCCGCGCTCGGAGGCGGCGTCGAAGACGCTGGCGAACGCCTCGTGGACACCGGCGGCCTTGAGCGCCTGACGATGTCGTCATGGTCGGCGCCGGCGCGCCGGACGGTATCGGCAAGCAGGTTGAGCGCGGCGGCCACGACCGGCGCGAGCACGGTAGCGACGTCTCGACGCTGCTGATCCGGGCGAGGGCCTGGCTCAGCCGGCCGCTTCTTACGCTGCTCGGCGAGCTGGTCCTGACGAGTGGCGACGGCCCGGTAGGGCTTGCTGTCCAACCGGTCCACCTTGGGCATCGCCTCAACGGTGGCCAAGGCCTCCTGGGGGAGTTGTAGCTGGCCAGTATCGGGTCATCTGGTCAACGCAGTCGCGGACCGCAACCAGCGACTGAAGCCCAGCGACTGAAGAGGTGTTGAGTCGCTGTCGGGTAGGCGGGAAAAGCCCAGGTCAGAAACGTCGCCTCACTCGTGCAGCGACTGAAGCGACCGAAGCTTCTAATATATGAAGCCATCCATGTGTGTGCGTGTGCGTGATATATAGAAGACTTGAGTCGCTTCAGTCGCTGATTAGGCATCCCAGAGGCTGCTGACCTGCGGAAACGGTCGACTTGTAGCAATAGCGACTGAAGAATGTTCAGTCGCTGCCGCGGCACTCAGTCGCTCCCCGCACCCCCCGCAGGCCACCTGATCGACGGTGCAGTAACCCCTTCCGCATGTGCCGCGCAACCTTTGCAGGAACTGTTCGCTAGGCTGTGTCCACCATTGAGTCGCTTCAGTCGCTGATAGGGGGTGCACATGCCTGCTGACCTGCGCTTTTCTTGCAGCGACTCAAACCATTCCGCCCCGGCGCCTTCAGTCGCTGCACGTTCCCTGCGCGCTGCCCGCTGGTGCGCCCTCCAGGGCTGGCCCGTCCACCCCCTCGCGGCGGGCCGCAAGACACCGGCTGCGAACTGCAGCGACTGCCACACAACCCCGCACGCGCCTGCCGACTGCCCCTGTCTTCCGGTCGGCCGCTGGTGCCATGGCTTCCACGCCGCCACTCTCGACCCAGACCGCATCCAGCAGTGGTGGGGCGCCCACCCGCAGCTCGGCATCGGCGTCTCCTGCGGCCCGGCCGGGCTGGTCATCATCGACATCGACGCCCACGACGCCGAGCCGCCTACCCGCGACCGGATCCTGCCCGGCATCCCGATCGGCGACGATGTCGACCTCACCGGCCTGGCCAACGGATTCCACACCCTGGCTGTCCTGGCCGCCCTGCGCGGGCAGCCCAGTCCCGCGGACGACGAGACCACCTTGCGGGTCCGCACCCCCTCGGGGGGACTGCACGTCTGGTACCGGGCCACCGATACCCGCCGCTGGCTGTCCTCAGTCGGCTCCAGCCCCCGCCGTGCCCTGGCCTGGCAGGTCGACATCCGAGCCCACGGCAGCTACATCGTCGCCCCTGGAACCACCACCCACAGCGGCACCTACACCCCCCTCGGCGAAATCCGCCAGCCAGCCCCCTTGCCCGCATGGCTCGCCCAAGAACTCGAGCGGACTGGCCACCTGCCCGCCCAGACCATCCCGGCCCCGCGACCGGTCCCGCCCCGCGCCCAGCAGGCCGTCCTTGCTGCAGGCGCCGGCCGTGACCGCATCCAACAGACGCTCGCAGCCGTCCTGGAACCCGTCGAAGCCTGCGGTCAGGTCATCGAAGGCGCCGGCTTCTCCGACGCACTCAACCGCGCCGCCTACACGCTCGGCGGACTCGTTGCCGCAGGCCGCCTTTCCCAGGCAGAGGCCGAGCAGGCGCTCAAGGCTGCTGCTTCCGCCGCCCGCCCGGGCCAGGACCGGCGAGCCGAGCAGATCATCCGCAGCGGCCTCGCCGCCGGCCACAAGCACCCCCTCCACGCGAGCGGGAGGCGCCCGTGACCTCCCCCTCGGCCGACCCCGGCACCCTGTTCGAGTTCGATCCCGAAGCCGTCGCCGCGCAGATCCGGGCCCAAGGCGCCACCGTGCCGCTGCCGCTACAGGCACCCCCCACGCGGGCCACCGCCGGCGAGGCCACCGCGGACGGCCTGTTGCCCGACACCCTCACCGACCGCGGCAACGCCAAGCTGTTCGTCAAGCTCTACGCCAACGACTACCGGCACGTGCCCGGCATCGGCTGGTACCGGTGGGACGCCACCCGCTGGCAGATCGACGAGGACGACACCGTCCTGTGGGCGGCCGGCGACCTCGCCGAGAACATCGCCACCCACGACCCCCGCGGCGTATTCACCACCAGCGCCCTGCACAAACACCGCCGCCGAGCCCTGTCCACCACCGGCATCAACGCCATGCTCACCCAGGCCAAGTCCGCCCCCGGCATGGTCCTCAACGCCGCCCGCCTCGACGCAGACCCCTACGCCCTGTGCACCCCAGACGGCATCGTCAACCTGCACACCGGCCTGATCAGGACGCCCGACCCGAACAAGGACTTCCACTCCCGCTCCACCACCGTCGGCCCCAAGCCCACACCCACCCCACGCTGGGAACGCTTCCTCACCGACACCTTCGGCGACGACGCCGAAGGACGGGAAATGATCTCCTACCTGCAACTGCTCCTGGGCTACTCCGTCACCGGCGACGTCGGCGGCCAGGTCCTGCCTTTCCTGTTCGGCTCCGGCAAGAACGGCAAGTCCGTCCTGCTCGACGTGCTGATGAAACTGCTCGGCGACTACGCCGACGCCGCCCCGCCTGGCTTCCTCATGGCCAAGCCATACGAGGGACACCCCACCGACCTCGCCGAACTCCACGGACGCCGCGTCATCGTCTGCTCCGAGGTCAAACCCGGCGACAAGTTCGACGAGGCCCGCGTCAAACTGCTCACCGGCGGCGACCGCATCAAGGCCCGCCGGATGCGGCAGGACTTCTTCAGCTTCACACCCACCCACAAGCTGTGGCTGCTGGGCAACCACCGCCCAGAAGTCGGCACCGGCGGCTTCGCGTTCTGGCGCCGCATGCGCCTGATCCCGTTCGAACGCGTCGTCCCCGACCACCGCAAGATCGACAACCTCGCAGACATCCTCGTCACCGAAGAGGGGCCCGGCATCCTCGGCTGGCTCATCGACGGCGCCCGCCGCTACCTCGGCGGCGACCGCGACCTGACCGGCCCCGAACGCGTCCGCATCGCTACCAGCACCTACGCAGAAACCGAAGACCACACCGGCCGCTTCTACGAAGAGCGCTGCCGCCTCGCCCCGGAACTGCGCGCCGAGCAGACGACCCTCTACGCCGCCTACAAGGCCTGGTGCCAGAATGAGGGAGCCCCAGCCATGTCCTCCCGCGCATTCGCCGCCCGTACCCGGGAACTCGTCGGACTGGCCTCGCCCAAGGAGATGATCCTGTCCAACCAGCGCAAGCACTACCCGGGCATCGGACTGCTCACTGACGAGGAATGGGAGGCCGGCCGATGAGCTCCCTCATCACCGCGGAAGAGATCAGCCACGAGACCGAGCTCGTGTGGCTGGAGGACCTCACCGCCTTGGACTACGTCCGCCAGAGCCTGGACCGGCTGCCCACCCGGAAGGGACGGCCCGCCTACCACCGCGACGGCCGCCTGGTCGGCTACGCCGTCCTCGGCCCGACAGCCAAGCCCTCCCGCGCCTCCGGCACCTTCCGCCGCCGCGTCTTCTGGCTCCTGCCCCACGACCGCGACAGCCAGCCCGACGGCCTGTACGCCAAGAGCGCACCCGCCGAAGCCGTCGACCCCCGCACCCTCCAACCCCGGACGAAAGGGTCAAAAACCGAGCGCTCTGAAGGCGGCCCGCTATCTCCTGCGATACACCCTCCGGTGCTTCCTGACCGCACCCCAGCCAGGTGACGATCGGTTCCCTAATCCCACTCTGGACCCATGCTCGTCGAACCACATGATGCAAAGAAGCCATGAGCGGCACGCATCCGCGAGGTAGCGCTCTGGAGCGGGCAGGTGACCTGTGGTTGCCGCCGATCCGACATTCTCGGGGGTGCGCCACGCCATGTCGGACGCGCCCTCCCGTCGGGCCGCTGCCCGGCCGCTGGTCCCCGCTGCTGTTGCCGTCCGACCGGGTTTCTGAGCCGTCGGCAAGCACCTGGACCGCGCCCTGCCCCTGACCGGCCTTGCCCAGGACTCCGGGATGGTCATGCAGGTGTGCAACCTGCGAGCTATGCTCGCCCGCCAGCGTAAGCGGTACACGCGCCCGCCGAAACAGAAAGCTTGCCCGCTCTTGCAGCTGCTAAGGGGCGAAAGGAGAGGGCGATCCCCACCTCGAAGGCGGCCGTCGATCTCATCAACCGCCTCTTCGAGCACGCCTGCGTCGCAGCGGCAGCGATCCGGACTGGGGTCGCCACCGTGGTCGACGTCGCCCTGGCCACCGTGGACGTCGCCACGACGGTCTTCGTGATGAACAGCGGCGGCCGCTTCCACCGCTGGCACCGGCTCGCCGAAGCCCGCCGCCACCTCGCCTACGTCCTGCGCGGCCGGCCCCACCAGCCTGGCCTGGACGAGCAGATCGTGCAGGCCGTGGTCGACGAGTACACCCGCCCGGCCGGGAAGCGGATGGTGACCGCCGACCTGCGCGCCCTCTACCCGCGCGACATCGAGGATGAGGCCGTGCTGCGTCCGCTGACCCGCAACCGGACCGCGACGTACGAGCGGGGCCGCCTCGCGCCGACGCACTGAGGGTCCGGGCTCAGGCCGTGCGTCGCGCGGACCGACTGGGCTCCCGCCCCCGGAGACCGGCGTCGACACGGTGGAGCAGACCCGCCGGACGCTCGAAGCCGTCGCCGCCGGCTCCAGAACGGCATCCGCGAGCGCGCCGTCACGCACGGCGCCCGGCCGCGGCCCGCCCCGGCGACAGCCCCACAGCCCGGCATCCAGCACACACCGGGCCGGAACCCCGCTGGAGGAGTCACGTGAGCACCCCGGAAGACCAGCCCCATCCCGACGAAGTTCTCGCTCGACCAGTGCCGCCCGCGAGCAGATGGCCGCCGCGCTCGACGAGGACTAGGAGCCCGGAGTCGACGAGCCCGTGGGGTGGCGGCCGGTCTGGGAGCGCCCGCGGATGCCGAAGTCGAAGGCGGCGAAGAAGGCGGAGGTGCGCAAGCAGGGCAAGCGCGTCCAGGAAGCCGCGTCTTCCCCGCCGACGTGGGGGTATTCCGCTGACTACGACCTTCTCTACGAGGAGGGGCGTCGGTGAAGTGGTCCCACTCGTCGGTGACCGGTGCGGCCAGTTGGACGTGCCGGTTGACTCGTGCCCGCCCCCGCCGCCCTGACCATCGGTGCCGACCGGGCACCGCCGGCCGGACATCCTGAACCCCGCCCCGGCCGCTCGGCCTGACTCCCGCCCCCAGGGCTGGGACCGGACAGAGCTGGCTGGCCGCTCCGCATGCGCCCGCTGGCGAACACCGTCGGCGAGCGCGGCGCTTGCTGCCCACCTGCGCGGATGTCGAAGCGAAGATCAGCCGCACCGACAGCAAGGCGTCCCTCCTGCTGGCCTTCGACGGTGCGGTCCTCGCCGGACTCGCCAGCGTCTCGGACAAGGATCTTCCGGTGCCCGCCAAGCTGGGCGGCGGTGCCGCCGTCCTCGCGCTCGCGGCCGCCGCGGTGCTGCTGTTCCTGGTCGTGCGCCCCAACCTCGGCGGCCGAGGCCGCACCGTCCGTGAGGGTTTCCCACTCTGGGCGCGGCTGACCGATGAAGCGCTGCTCGCCGCGATGCGCGAGGTCACCCGCATCATCGGCGTCAGGACGCTGTCCGGCCTCGCCGTCGCCAAGTTCCAGCGTCTGGCCCGTGCGGTCGACATCATCCTCGCCGCGCTCGCCCTCCTCCTGGCCGCCGCGATCCTCGCGGTCGCCGGATGAGCGGTCGGCTGTACGTGCTCGCCCTGGTCCTATCGCCGTGGCCGCCACCGCCGCCCGGCACGCCCACCGCACCACCACCGACAAGGAGTAGCCGTGGCCCTCACCCTCTTCTCCCGCCGCCCCGCCCCCGCCCCCGTCGCGCCGCCGGCCGTCGAGCCCGAGCCGTGGCCCGAGACCGGAGAGACCTGGACGCCGGAAGGCGTCACCGTCGTCGAGCGGTACTGGAACCAGGTGTACGCGGTCGTCCTCGTCTACACCGCCGCACGGGGATACCGGCACACCGTCGCCTGCCTCGGCTGCCACTTCCGCACATCGGCCAACCGGCGTGCCAGCTACGACTGGCTGCAGCTCGAGGACGCGGCCACCATCGCCAACGACCACGCCGCCCAGTGCCGGGCGCTCCCCCGCGACATCCCGGCCCGCCCCGACGACGACACCGTCCGCGAGCAGCTGCGGAGCTGGGTGACCACCTACCGCAACCGCGGCGCGGACGAGCAGCTCCACCTCGAGTCGCTGGACCTGCTCCGCCTCACCATCCAGCGCACCAACGACTGGATCGAGGCCGCGCTGCAGCACCTGGCCATCACACAGCCGGAGATCCTGCGCACCGAGACCGGTGAACACGGCGACCGCATCCGGTTCTACGCCCGCCGCCTCACCCAGGACTGACCGGCGCTCTCTGTGCGCCCCCGGTCGGCCTTCCCCGGCGGCCGGGGCCGTGCGGTGTCCGCCCGGTCACCCGGACCAGGCGATGGACCCTCCCCCGGAGGTCACCGTGCCCCTCACCCGCCGCTCCCTGATGGACGCCGCCGCCGCACGCTTCGGCTGGCGCCGCGCCTACGACACCACCACGCAGATCGACGCGCTGCTCACCGCACAGTCCGAGACCGCCTACCGCGAGGCCGCCGACCACGCAGCCCTGGCCACCGCGAAGAATCACAACGTCCTGGCCGTGCAGCCCGGCGTCCTCGATGTCCGCAGCCGGGTCCTTGCCGATGTCCTCTACCTGGAAGGCGTCCTGGCCGGGGCCCGCACCCGCGGCCTGGCCCCGGAGCTCATCGCGCACCTGGAGGACGCCGTCGGCCACGGCCACGAGCTGACCGTGCTGCTCGCCGACGCCGTCCGCGCCACCGCCACCGCACACACCAGCGGCGACTGAAAGCACCCGGGACACCCGGCCCGGCGGTCCTGCCACCGGCATTGAAACCGCAGGCCGAGACAGTCAGCCATCGGTTCCGACCTTCCATCACGGGTCCCTGCCCCGGCACACAGATCCCGGGGCAGGGAACCGCCGGGTGGCCGGGCATCGGCAAAGGGCCGGCCACCCGCTCCTTCACCCCTTCGAGATCAGGAGACCTCCAGCATGCCCCGTCACCTCACCACCGAGCGCCTGGCCCTGTTCGGCACCCTGCTGGCCACCTTCGGTGAGCTGCATCCCGCATGTGATCACTGGGTCCAGGGGTCGACGACGGCTTCGCGGAAGCGGCTCTACGGCAAGGACCTGGTCCACGCCGACGGCTCCCCCGCCACGCCCGACTCCACCTGCCCGACCATGACCACCAGCACCCTCGGCAGGCGCGCGGTGGCCTGCCACGTCGCGTCCTACACCGCCGTCCAGTTCGCCGCGACCATCGGCATCACCCGGGCCTTCGGCTACCGCGTCACGCCCACCGCGCTGCTCGCCGGCGCGGCCATCAACGCCTCGACGCACGCCGCGATCGACCGCGGCGCCTTACTGCTGTGGCTGGCGAAGAAGACCAAGAAGACCGGCTACATCGAGCACTGCCAGGCGGTCCGCCTCGACGACGACGGCGCGGTCACCAAGGAGATCACCGGCCCGGGCAGTGCGTGGATGGAGCTGGACGCGGCCCTGCACCGCGCCATCGGCATCGGCGCCGCCGCCGTCACCACCTGGCTCACCACCCGCCCCGGCGGCCGCCGGTGACCCGCACCCGCCTGGACCGCGTACGAGCGGCGGCCGGGATCGCCAAGCTCGCCCTCCAGCAGATTGAGGACGAACTCACCGGCGAGATCGGAGCACAGGAGCTCGCGGAGGTCCTGCGCGAGCTCCACCACGAGGACCACCGCCAGGACGGCGTCTTCGGTTCCCTCGCGCAGCTGCTCACCGTCGCCGCTCAGACAGCCGGACGGATCGAACCGGACCGCGACGGCGAGATGTCGTGCCCGCTGCACGAGGCCGCTGCGCTCGTCACCGAGAACGCCAGCCTGCAGACCTACTACGCCACCCGTGCTCTTGACCCGCAGGGAGAATCCGTATGAAGACCTTCCGCCTGGTCAACGCGCTGCCCGTCGACACGACGATCCCGGACGACTCGCTGGTGGTCCTGATCGGCGCTGCCGGGTCGGGCAAGTCGACGTGGGCGCGCACTTGGCCCGCCACGCAGGTCCTGGAGCTCGACAGGTTCCGAGCCCTGGTCAGTGACGACGCGGGCTGCCAGGAGGCGACCGGCGACGCCGTGTTCGCGCTCCAAGCCGTCCTGGAGGCGCGCCTCGCCCGCCGGAAGATGACGGTGGTCGACGCGACGAATTGCGAGCAGTCAGTGCGGGCCAACCTGATCGCGACCGCCCGCCGCCACGGCGTGCCCACGGTCGCGCTGGTCATCCCGACCCCGGCCCCCGTGTGCGTCGAACGCCAGGCAGACCGGCCCGCGAACCGGCGCGTGCCCGAGCAGGTCGTGCTCGCGCAGCACGCCGCCATGGTCGACGCCTGGCCCGGCCTGCCCGCCGAAGGGTTCGACCACGTCGTCGTCGCGGAGAACCTCCACCGCCTGGAGGCGATGCTCAAGCCGCTCAGCGACGCCCGCCGTGCCGAACTTGGCTGGGACGGGGGCGAGGGCCTGGGCGAACTGCTCCTGGTGCGCCGCTGCTTCGGCCCCGAGATCCTGCCGATGTGGCGCTGGCGCGACGGCTCGCAGCTCGCCGGCGGCGACCGCGTCGCGGAGATCCGGCTCGGAGCCGACCGCATCGTCCTCGCCCAGCGCAACGACGTCGACGAGGCCGGCGACGTCGGCTTCGAGGCCCTGGTGGGCTGCGCGGCCGACGACGAATGCGAGGGCCAGGCGTGGGCGCCGGTCTACAACGTGACCGACCTCCTGCGGGCCCTGACCGGCGAGCTGATGAACGACCCGGACGTGCGCTGCACCGTCCACGGCGGCACCGACGACATCGACCAGGAGGCCGACGACCAGGAGGACGACCCCGAGGGCCGCGCCGACCTCGAGGCGCAGTACGCGGACGCGGTCCGCGGATGAGCCGCGCCGCCGACGGGCCGCACCCGCACCCGCTCACCCCGGCCGACCTCCCCGACGGCGACGACTGGTTCCACGGCTGCCCGGACTGCCACCTGCCTATCCAGGGCGGAGCCGCCGGCCTCGCCGCGCACCGCCGCACCGTCCACACGGCCGCCGGTGATCCCCGGCGGCCGATCACGATCCATCTGGAGTTCTGACCCGCCGCTCCACGCGTGACGGACGCTCCGTGCCGCCCCAGCCCCGTTCGACGGAGGCCGGGGCGGTCGCGGTGGCCCCTCATCACCGAGCACGGAAGGAGATGGACGTCATGACCCACCTACGGATCGCCCACGAGGTCTACGACCAGGCCGCTGCCGCGGCGGCGGCCGGGCTCGAGATTTCCCACGGGCGGCCGGACGGCTGGGGCGCCTGCGGATACCGGCCCGGCGGGGAGCTCGACTGGCACGCCGCACAGGCCGGCTCCTGGAGGAGCCCGTACAGCTGGCTCAACTCCCCCAGCTCCTTCGAGCTGTAGCTCTGCCCCGGGACAGCCGCTCTGCTTGGCGGCTGGACGGCTGCCCCGGGCCCATCCATCCCGTACGAGACGAGACGGAGAACCCAAGTATGTCGTCCCTCCTGCGCGTTCAGGGTCGGATCGGCCAGCGCACCCTCTTACTGACGACCGCCGCCGTGCCGTTGACCGGCTGGGCGGTCCACGCGGTCACGCTGCACAAGCAGCTCGCCGCCACCCGGAGGGACCCGCTGACCGGCCTGTTGCGCCGCGACGCCTACACCGCCCGCGCCCGCCGGATCCTCTCCCGGCACGGCGACGGCGCGGCCGTGGTCATGGTCGACGCCGACCACTTCAAGCAGATCAACGACACGGCCGGACACCCGGGCGGGGACGCCGTGCTCGCCGCGTTCGGCGCCCGAATCACCGCGTGGGCAGGCCCGCACGCTGCCGCCGGCCGCCTCGGAGGCGATGAGTTCGCGGCCGTCCTGGAGCTGCCCGCCGACCGCCGCGAGCAGCGCCTCGCGCAGCTGGCCCGGATGCTGCACACCCCAGTCGTCCTGGACGACGGACGCACCATCGCCGTCGCCGCCTCGGTCGGCGCCGCGACCCCAGACGTCCTCGGCACCCGCGACCTGACCGCCCTGCAGAGGGCAGCCGACGCGGCCCTGTACGACGGCAAGCACTCCGGCCGCGCGGTCCTCGCGACGGCGCGGCACATCACCGTGCCGTCCATCAACGGACGCCGGGCGGGCAGACCGGGCACGGCCGTGTGGGGGCGGGCCGCATGAGCACCGCGACCCTGCCCGAGGGCGACTGGATCCGCGGCATCAGCATCCGGCAGCCGTACGCGGCCTGCATCCTCGCCGGCGCCAAGACGGTGGAGAACCGGCCCGGTCGGTGGCGGACCGGCTGGGTGCTGCTGCACACGAGCAAGACCATCGACCAGGCCGCCCTGCGGAGCCCGCTGATCGGTCGCACGATCCGCGGCCGCCAGCTGGTCACCGGCGCGGTGGTGGGCGTCGCCCGGATCACCGACTGCCACCAGGACCCCGAGGGTGCGCCGCTCTGCTCGGAGTGGGTGCACCCGGGCGCCTGGCACTTGGTGCTCGACGACGTCCAAGAACTCCCCCTGCCCGTTCCCGCGCGCGGGCAGGTCGTGCCCTGGAAGCCGAAGCCGGACCTGCTGGAGCGCGTGTTCCAGCAGCTGCCCGCCTTCCGGCCGTGACCCGCCCGGGACGCACGAAGGAGAAGCCGCCGTTCGAGCCGGGACTGATCCCGGCACCCGGCGAACATCTCCTCTGGCGTGACGGCCAGCACTTCGACCGCTGGCAGGACCTCCCCTGCACGTTGTGCGGCCGGCCCACGCCCATGCGCCCCCACGCCGGCGAGCCCGTGCACAAGGCATGCGCTCAGGACTGGGTCACCGCCAACCCCGTTGAGGCCCGCCTCGGGCGGTTCGCCTCCGACCTCGCGCCGAAGCCCAAGGACCAAGGCGACCACGCCTGACCTCCACGTGGAGGACCCCATGAGCAGCACCGACCGCAACGTCGACCACGCCCTCGCCTACCCGGAGCCGCCGGCCTCACCGCCGTGGCACCGCGACGGTGCGAAGGCCCGGCCGCTCACCCCCGCGCAACAGCGGCGCAACCGCGAGCTCCTGGTGCTCACGCAGAAGCGCCCGACCCGACCCCGCTTCCCTCGCCCCACCAACACCCTGGCGGAGGCCAGCTGATGAACCTCCAGACGCACCTCTCCATAGACGGCTACGTCGACGCGATCCCGGCCCCCGGCCTTGGCTGGGGCACCGCGACGTTCGACTTGATCCACTCCCCCGCCGACGCGGACACCATCGCGCCCGACACCGTGTACGCCTGCACCACCGCCGATCCGGACTTCGCCAACGTGCTCCTGCGCGAGATCCAGCCCGGCGACCTGCTGCGCGTCCCCGGCACCGCCACGCAGCCCGACGACGACCCCGACGCCCCGGCCCACTTCACCGTCGTCGGCCTCGAGGTCCTGGAGGCCGCCCCGGCCCCCGTGCTGTACGACCTCGTGCTGGAGCGGTTCGGGAACTACGTCGTCGTGTTCGACGCCGACCACGACCAGATCCCGGTGTTCACCGCATCCGGCCGGTGGGTCGGCGAAGCCGCCAGCCCCGACGTGATCAGCGACCTGATCGACGCCTACGAGGAAGGCGGCCCGCGATGACGACCACTCTCCCCGCACAGCGCACCGTCCTGGAACGGTTCCCCGCCGGCCATCCCCGCGGCTCATGGCCCGCCGACGAATACGCCGCCGCCCAGCGCGCCCAGGGCACACCGGACGCCCGGGTCGTGATGGACCTGACCACCGGCAGCTTCCTCGTCATCACCGAGACCACCCAGTAGCACGCGCCACCGGAGCGCCGCCCGCCTCTTCCGGCTGGGCGGCACTCCGGCGCACCCACACCCACCGAGATGGAGGCCCTCATGCCCGACGTGTTCATTGACTCCTTCGGTGCCCACAGGTCAGCCTCGGCGCCGCCACCGCCAAGCTCAACAGTCTGAGCCGGGCCCCGGCCGACGGCCGGCCCCAGCTGGTCGACCTCGGCATGCCGGTCTTCACCGACGAAACGACCTGAGCGGACGGGCGCCTTCCGTAGGCGACCGTCAGGAGCCGCTGACCGGGGCGGGCGCCGGCAGGCGCCCGCGGAGGGCGCCTTCGAAGTCTTCGGCACGCGCCAGCTGGACCCGGAGCTTCTCGACCTGCTCGGCAGCGGCCTCCTGGTAGGTGCGGACGCGGTCCAGCAGGGCCTCGCGCTCTTCGGCGCCGAGCGCTTCATCAGCGTCGAGCCGATCGGTCACGTCCAGCAGGTCGCGCATTTGGTCCAGGGTGAAGCCGAGGGGCTTCATCCGGCGGATGACCATGAGCCGGGCGACGTCGTTCTCGGTGTAGAGGCGGAAGCCGCCCTGCGAGCGGGCGGAGGGGACAACCAGGCCCGTCTCCTCGTAGTGCCTGATGGTGCGCAGGGACAGCTCCGTGCGCGCGGCGACCTCGCCGATCTGCATGTGCTTGTCGTCCACGCCCGTGATCCTCTGGCTCTTCTCGTCGGCGGCGTTCTCGGCCCGGGTGGGCACTAACGATCTCTACTCTAACGTTAGGGTAGAGTTGCTAGTGGTGAGGGTGGCGCGCGACTGCCCCGCCGTTGCCGTGTCGGAGGCGATGATGCCCCGGCGAAGATCCAATTCTTGCAGGAGAGACGCGTGCGCGAGCCCATGACGCCCGGCGCCGCCGCCTGCCCGCCGTGAGGCTTCGCCCCCGGACGTGAGGTAACGCCGCGCCCTTGCGTAGGCGAGCCCCGTCCCTCTTCGACTTCCGGCTCCGTCCTCCACGGGGCCGTCCGCGGGGGGCCGGCCCGGCCTCTCCGCGTCCTCCCGCACGTCCCGGCCTGCCGTTGGGGCGTGCCCGAGCCCGACAGGTTCCGTCTGCCTTGTCTTCTGCTGCCACTGCTGTCTCCCCGGTCGCGCGCCTGCGTGGCCTGAAGCCTGACTGGATCTCCGACCCGAAGGTGTGGCGCACCGAGGTCCTCGCGGGCCTGGTCGTCGCGCTCGCGCTGATTCCCGAGGCGATCTCCTTCTCGATCATCGCGGGCGTCGACCCGGCGATCGGCCTGTTCGCCTCGTTCACGATGGCCGTAGTCATCTCGATCGTCGGTGGCCGCCGGGCGATGATTTGGGGAACACCGACTTCCGCGAGTGGTCTCGTGATGCGGACGACGACGGCGTCTACCGTGAACCCGCCGAAGACGCATAGACGGCAAGCGGCGGCAGGACGCGTCCCCCCGGCACTGCCGGAAGCAAGATGTTGAGGGAGGGCGCAGCGGACGGACGTTGCGCGCAAAAGGGCAGGGCCGTAAGCCGGAGCGGCGTTGCAGGCGGCGGCGTAGGGGTTGGTGCCACTCAACCGGGTGAACAACCCAGGTCCGGATGAACCGGGTACTATCCGCGGGCGTCGACCAGGGCATGAAGCCGATCAGGGACGAACACGTCACGGAACCAGGGCTCGTCGTCGTAGACGTCGCGGTCGCAGACGACGCCACCGCTTTCGCCTTCCAGAAGGCGCTCGCCGGACGCTGGGCGACGGCGACAGACGACCGGACCACCAGGACACCCGGGGAGCAGGGCGTCCGGCTGCGCTGCTACCTCGACCTGCGCCAGGAGCTTCCCGCCGCAGCCGCCCCGCCTACGGAGCCGACCGTGGCGTAGGGCTCACGGCGAGGCAGAGTCCTCGCCGAACAGCGGCACCTGCGCCACGTCGACGTCCGAGCGGACACGGTGCGGCCGGACGGGATGACGCCACCGTCCGAAGCTGTCCCGGGCGACGACGACGGCCACCTCCAGCATGCCGAAGACCACCACCGCGGCAAGCCGTCAGACGCGCTGCACGCCATCGACCACCCGGACCCGGACGCCGCGCTCAACCCGGCGCGGCGGGCCCGCTGCCGCCCACGCCCACCGGCAGGCCGCAGCGCCCGAGGAGATGGGGAGGGCCGGCCGCCCGACTCAGCGACGTGGCTGCGCACACCGGAGAACCTGGCACGGCTCGCCGCCACCCGCACGGCCAGCGCCCGCCGCCGCGCCACGAGGAGGAAGAGATTCCGGCGCCGCCACAAGCACGAGCAGCGGCACCAGCAGCCCGGCCCCGGCCAGGGCGAGGGCCTCCAGTCGCGATGCGCTGCAGACCTGTCCGGCGGGACGGAGGACGATGTTGCCGCTCCTCCAACGCCGCGCGCCGCCGATCGTACGGACAGCCGGTCAGGTCGGTGTCGCCTTGGTGAACCAGGTCGAAGGCGACGTAGTGCACCGGAAACTGGCGCACTGCCTCAGCCGCACCGGTCCCGGGCCGCGGGCCGGGCGAGACGCTGCTGCAGCCGCTCGAACGCGAGTCGGCCCTCCCCCCACACGACCAGTTCGCCGTCCAGGCCGGTGTCCGCTGACAGCTGTGTGAGGGCCGCAGCCCGGATCTCGGGGAATGAGCCGGTCATGTCTGTTCCCTGCCTTGAGCGCAGCAGTACCCGGCCGTCCGTGTGAACGGCGAGCTGGGCGCGGAAGCCGTCCTTCTCCAGGCTGGAGGGTGTCTCGTGAGACATGGGCGATGCCGAGTGCCTGGGGCGAACGCCTGGAAGTCGTTGAGCTCAGCCGGTCAGCCGGTCAGATCGATCAGTTGCTGTCTCTCGTGGGCAGGATGTTCCGGACTCGAGGTCGACGCCGTCGTCTGTCGTTCTTCGCTTCAGGCCACTGCGGTGCCGGTGGCGAAGTGTGCGATCGTTCGCGGGCCGGGCGGCACCCGCGGGATCCGCCCATGCACGACCGGGCCCAGGCGCTGTCATCTGCTGTTCAGCCGCCCCACAGCACGGCGATCTCGCGAGCGGCGAAGAAAGTGGCCACTGCTGCCCCGAAGCCCGGCATCGCCAGCACGATGAGAACCCCAAAGAGCATGCCCACGAGGCTGATGTCCTCTTCTGCGTCGCCGGGGTGTGCGGGGTCGTAGGTGACCTCGATCGGGTCCGTGCCGGTGCCGGTGCGGGTTGACCAGTACGTGTAGTCCTGGCCGGTGACCGTGGTGTACGTGTACACCTTCAGCTTGTCGGTGTAGTGCGAGAACTGCGCCATGACGGTGATGCCACGCCGTCTCACCCGCCATTGCCTCACGAGCCACTCAATCCCGCCATAGAGGAATAAACCGCACCCGTAAAGACCGCCCGAACAACAGAGCACTATGAGCGCCCGGCTTCCGCCCCCGATCACGCCCACGGCCGGTCACCAGCCCGGCATAAAGCAGGCCGCCCACCACCACGGTGGCAAGCCTCCACCCCGAGAGCCACCTCCGCCCGGGCAGTGAACGCACATCCACCAGCGACAAACCGTCCACGGAGCCGGTGCCACCGCCGGACGGCGGCAGCAAATGACCGACCGTCCGTCCGAAGGCGGCAGCGCCCGCCGCGGAGACACCCTCGATGCGGTAGACCGTCGGCTCCGCCCCACCCAGCAGTTCGATCTCGACGCAACGTCCCTCCGCCCGCACCTCCGCTATCGCTTCCATCGGGATCCAAAACTCCCTGGCCGGTCTGCGCAGCACCACCACCTCACCCTCCAGACGAAGCGCCGTACGCCGCCTTCCGCGCAGAACCAGCGCGGCAGCCGTTGTCGCCATTTCCGTCCCTCCCCCTCCACGGGCCCGCCCCTGAAGCCAGCACAACCCGCTCGGGACCGGACGGACCGGCCTTCGACCCCGGCACATACACGAGAGTCACGCATCCCCCCGAGGCCGACAGCGAACGGCCCCGCCGGGGACACGGGATATCAGTCAGAGCCACGCACCGGCCGGCACCTGCTCGGCTGCCGCGAAAGCGCCGTCGTCATCTGATGAGACAGCCTCAGATGTCCGGAGAACCGTCCCACTTCGGCTCGGCGGCCCACCCGGCGGGCAGGGCGGGGCTGTCCACGGCCACGGTCAGCATCGGCTCGGGCAAGAACCAGGTCATGGGTGATGCCTTCCCGGGCCTTGACCCCGGATCCTGGACACTCGAGACACTTGGATCTTGAGTCCAAGGAGAACGGGTGTCCCGTGGTCATGAAGCGCTACCCGCCGGAGTTCAAGGCGGACGCGGTCGCGTTGTACGAGTCGCGGCCTGGAGCGACGATCAGGTCGGTCGCCGCTGATCTGGGGGTCAACCCGGAGACGTTGCGGAACTGGGTCAGGGCGGCCGGGGCGAGTCGGCCCCGGGGACGCCGGGCGGAGGTTCCGGCCGAGCCGCCCACACCGCTGGAGGCGGAGAACGCCGCTCTGCGCAAGAAGGTCCGCGAGCTGGAGGAAGAACGCGAGATCCTGCGGAAGGCGTCGAAGTATTTCGCCGGGGAGACGCGCTGGTGAACCGCTTCCAGTTCGTCGCCGACCATCAGCGCCGCCACGGCGTGAAGCGGCTGTGCATCATCCTCGGCATCGCCCGCTCCAGCTTCTACTACTGGCGCCGAACGGCTGCGGACCGGGCCGCACGGCAAGCGGCCGACGCCCGGCTCGCCGTCCGAATACGGGCCGTGCACCGGGAATCCGACGGCACCTACGGTGTCCCGAGGATCACCGCCGAGCTCCGCGACGAGGGCGAGCGGGTCAATCACAAGCGGGTCGCCCGCGTGATGCGCCAGGCCGGCCTGGCGGGTCTGCGCTTGCGCCGCAGGCACCGCACCACGGTGGCGGACCCGGCCGCGGCGAAGGCTCCGGACCTGATCGGCCGCGACTTCACCGCGAGTGAACCGAACACGAAGTACGTCGGTGACATCACCTATCTCCCGCCACACGGAGGGTAGTTCCTCTATCTGGCCACCGTCATCGACCTCGCCTCGCGCCGCCTCGTCGGCTGGGCGGTCGTGGATCACATGCGAACCGACCTCGTCCTCGATGCCCTGGCAGCCGCCCAACGGACCCGCGGCAGCCTCGCCGGGGCAGTCATGCATACCGACCACGGCGCCCAGTACACCAGCCGGGCGTTCGCTGACGCCTGCCGCCAGGCTGGCGTCCGTCAGTCCATGAGCGCGATCGGCAGCTTGGCGGACAACGCGCTCGCCGAGTCGTTCAACGCGCCGTTCAAGCGAGAGACGCTCCAGGGCCGAAGGAACTGGTCCAGCGAGCGCGAAGCCCGCCTCGACGCGTTCCGCTGGTTGCACCGCTACAACACCCGACGCCGTCACTCCCGCCTCGGACATCGCAGCCCGATCGCCTACGAGACAGCGTTCCGAGCAGCATCAACTACGCTGACACCAGCTGCATAACCCGTGTCCAGGATTCGGGGCCAAGGCCCGTCGCTGCCGCACACGTGCAGGCCCTCCTGGTCGAAGTGGACGGGACGCCCCGGGCGGCCAGGAAGCGGGCGGTCTCGGTGACTTCCGGCTCGGTCGACGGGTGGTGGGTGATCAGGCTGGTTTCGTGCGTGCGGGCGGCGCCGTGCCGCCGCGGCGTGCGGCGTGGGCGATGTCGGGCCAGGCGGCGGGGTCGTCGTCCGTCCGGCTCGTGCGGCAGGCACCGGCTCGCCGCCTGCCCTCCCTTCGAGGTTGGAGGCGGCTGGCGCCGGACGCGACCGCTGGACGGGACCGTCGATCGCTGGTTCCCGCCCGAGACAGAGCCGGCACCGTCCCATTAGGCTGGGTGCCTCCACCGCAGGCGCACTGAGAGTAAGCAACGGGGGCGGGTGAACTCATGACGGAGGCAACGGAGTTCCGGGTGAGCGATGGTTCGGTGCTGCGCGTGGAGGTCGACGGTCCCGCGCCGCCGGACAGCGACGCGTACGAACCCGTGCGCAGACGGCCCGGGAACGCCGCGAGTGCCGCGGCGGACACCCTCCGGCAGGCTGTCGACCGCGTCCGTCCGGCCGTCCAGGACGTTCTGGCCTCGCTGCGGACCATGCCGCAGGCTCCCGACAGGGTTTGCCTCGAATTCGGGGTGAAGCTCAGCGCGGATGCCGGCGTCGTGCTGGCCCGCGCCGCTACCGAGGCGCACTTCAAGGTGGCCCTGGAGTGGGAGCGACGACCCGCCGGTGCCGGCCGGGACGACGCGGACGACGAGCCGGACCCGGGCGCGGAACCCGGCGGTACCGGCCGGGACGGCGCCGATGACCAGTCGGCCCCGGACGCGGAGCCCGCCGTTGACGGCGGCTGAGACGCCGGCTTCCCCCCTCCCGTCGCCAGGCGCGGAGTTCGAGCAGGGGCTCGCCCGGCTCTTCGACCACCAGGGGGAGCTGCTGGGCGCCGGATTCCTGCTGGCGCGGGACCTGGTGTGCACGTGCGCGCATGTGGTGGCCCACGGCGACGGGACGGAACCGAGCCGGCCGGTCGAACCGCTCGCGGTCGACTTCCCACTGGTGCCCGCAGGAACGCGGGAACACGTGACCGCCACCGTCATCGCCTGGCATCCCGCCGATGACATCGCGGTCCTCCGGCTCGACCGCGCGGTCGCCGGTACCGCGCCGCTTCCCCTGGCCGGTCTCGACGCCCCGCTGTACGGCCGTGCGGCTCGCCTGTACGGCTTCCCGGAGAGCACCGACACCGGTGTGAACGCGCACGGCGTCCTGCGCGGCGGCCAGGGCGCGGGCCTTATCCAACTGGACGCGGGACACGGCAGCGTGGCGATCCAGCCCGGCTTCAGCGGCGGTCCGGTCTGGGACGTCGAAGCCGGCCATGTGGTCGGCATGCTCGCCACGCGCGGCCGTGCCGGACTCGACGGTACCGCCTACCTCATCCCCGCCCCGCGACTGGCCGCCCGGGCGCCGGACGCCCCCGACGACGCCGGCCCGTTCAAGGGTCTGCTGCGCTTCGAGGAGAAAGACGCGCACCTGTTCACGGGGCGTGCCGTGGAGACGGACGCACTGGTCGCGGCGGTAGGCGAGCAGCCGCTGACCCTGCTGACCGGGCAGTCGGGCACGGGCAAGTCGTCGCTGCTGCACGCAGGTCTGCTGCCGCGGTTACGGGCGGCTGAAGCCACCGTTGTGGTACGCATCCCCCAGGAGGCGGACGGCCCGGCCGCGACGCTCGGCGAGGCGCTGCTGGCCCTGTGGCGGGCGGCCGTACCCGAGGGAGATGCCGGGGCGCTGCTGGCAGTCGTACGGGAGGCACTGGCCGGGGACGCGGTCGCGTTCGCCGCGCTGCGGGAGGAACTGAGAGGGGCCTTCCGGGACCGGATGGGTGTGCTGGTCCTGGACCAGTTCGAGGAGTACGCCGCCACCGCGCCGTCCGCCGCCCGGCAGGTAGTGACGTGGTGGCGGGAGCTGACCGTCAGCACGTCGACCGGCCAGGGGATACGGGCGGTTGTGTCCGCCCGGCACGCCACGCTGGACGTGCTGTCCGCCGTGCTGCTGGCCGCCGAGCGGGCCCGAGCCGTCGTACCGCTGGACCCGCTCCCTCCCGAGGCACTGGGCGAGGTGATCTCCGCACGGCTCGCTGCGATCCCCGGGGCAGGCCTCCAGGACGGGCTGAAGGAACTGCTGCTTCGTGATGTCCAGGACGCCCAGGACACACGCGGCGAGAGCAACGCCCTGCCGCTGCTGGAGTTCACCATGGCCGAGCTGTGGCGGCGACGTTCCGGGGGACAGCTGACCCTGACCACCTACCACGAACTGGGCGGTCTGTCCGGTGCGTTGGCGCGGCATGCGCAACGCGCTCTCGACGCGGCCCTCGCGGAAGGCGTCGCCGACGAACAGACCGCGCGACGCCTGTTCCAGCGTCTGGCACGCCCGGACGGACTAGGCCGGTTCCTGCCGGATACCGTGCCGGTCGGCGAACTTGACAAATCTCAACGGCTGTTGGCACGGTACATGGCACGGCAGAAACTGCTCGCCTTCACCCTGCCGCCGCCGGGCGACGCCCTCGGTGAGTCGCTGCGCATGGCTCATGAGGCTTTGCTGCGGGAATGGGAGTGGCTTCGCACCTGTCTGCGCGAGGGTGAGGAGTTCCGTGCCTGGCAGTCCCAGGTCGCGGAGCAGGCCGCCGCGTGGGACGCGGAAGGCTGCCGTCCGTTCGTGCCCGTCCCGGGGAAGCTGCTCACCGCCGCGGACCGGTGGGAACCGGAACGCGACCGCGACATCACCGCCGTGGAGCGGGCCTACCTGACGGCAGGACGGCGTCACGCGCGACGGGGCGCGTACGTGCTGCGCGGGTTCGCTGCCGCCGTCACCGCTCTCACGCTCATAGCGGGCTGGCTGGCCTGGGACGCCGGCCGCAGCCGCGACCTCATCGCGAGGCAGCTGCGCACCGGCGCCTCCGAACAGCTGGCCGACCTCGCACAGGAACGGTCGGCGAACGACTTCGGGCTCTCCGTGCAGATGACGATGGGTGCATGGGCGACGGCCCGCACGGACAAGGCCCGAGCCCAGCTGTTCCGGCAGTACCTGCGGATGCGGGACGTGGAGCGGATGCATGCCGGGTTGTGGCCGGGAAGCGTGGACCGGGTCACGGCCGCCTCGCGGACGGATGTACTCGCCGTGACCACCGATCCCGACCGGGGCCGGAGAACGGTCACCGTCGTCGTTGGCGCCGGCACGGATCACCCGGAGATCCACCGCCTGCATGGAGTCCCCACACAGGACTCACGGGACACGATCAGCGACGACGGACGCTGGTACGCCATCGCGTCCGCAGACGGATCGGTCCGGCTCTGGGAGGTCGGCAAGGATCCCGAACCGCGGCTGGTCACCGGGGCACGACCGGAGTCGGATGACGTGTACGACTCCTCGCTGGACTTCTCCGACGACTCCTCCCGCCTGCTGCGCCTCCACTCCTACGGCAACCGGCGCGCGAGCGGCGGGATCGACCAGCGCGGTGCGCTCGACATCTGGAACGTGCCCGCGGCGACCCCGGTCACGGGAACGGGGCGGATGACGGCGGGCCGGGTGGTGGACGGCGCCGCATTCGCGGAGGGGACCGACCAGGTGACCCTCCATTGGGTCCGCAGTCCGTTGTCCGGTCGCTACCTGTCGTCGGCGGGGGTCTTCTCCCTGTCGACCGGGAGGGAGCGACGACGGCTGGTGACGGACGTCAACGCGACCAATGCCTTCATGGCCCGGGGCAAGGTGCTCTCCGTGAACGGTGCCCGGCTGGACGCGGATGTGCGGCTTGTGCGCGTGGACGGCGGCGTCGTGGCCGGGGCAGCTCCGACCCGTTTCTCCGGGACCGACGCCACGGGTTACTACCGCACGTACTTCCGCTCTGCCGAGTCCAGCGGCGACGGCACGGAGTACGGTGTCGTGTCCGCCGCGGGTGTTCTCTCCCGTGACACCTGGACAGCGGTGGTCCCCACCAACGACACGTCGAGCGAGAACGTGACGACGGCGATCTGGTCCCGCGGTTCGACCGGACGTCCCCTGGCGGTGGCGGCGGTCGGTGACGGCCTCGTACGACTGCGCCTCAACAGGGATGTCGAGCCGCTGCCGTTCAGCGCGTCCGTGAGCCAGCCCATGGCGCTGGACCCGCACCACGACAGGTTCGCGACCCTGGAGGAGGGTCGGCTCTATCTGAGCAGCCCGGGTGCCCCGGCGCGCAGTGTGGCGCTGCCGGAGGAACCGGAACACCCCGAGTGGGCGCCGTTGTGGGTGAGTTCGGACGAACGCGACAGGGTGGCCGTAGGGGACACGAGGAGTCTCAGGCTCGTGCTGTACGCGGCCGACGACCTGGCCAGCCGTCTCGACGTCGATCTCGCCGGGCACCTGCGCGGCACGGCCGGCAAGTCCGCCATCGAGTCCATGGCCCAGCTGGACAACGGTGAACTGGCCGTGCTGCTCACCTCCAACGACGTACTCCGCGTCGACCCCACGACGGGCGCCGTCGTGTCCGCTCCGGTGCGCGTGGCACCGCCCGGGTCCAGTCCCCGGCCGGCCTTGACCCCCAACGGTCAGCTCGTCGCACGCCCCGGCCACCCTGGGCAGGCGCTGATCGTCCCCGGCTCCGGGCACGGCGACGGCCGACTGATGATCTGGGACCTGGTGAAGGGCAGGCGCGTTGCGAACTGGTCCTCGCCGACCGGCGTTGCCTGGTCCCTGGACCGGACACCCACCGTGTTGTTCAGTCCGGACGGCAGTCTCGTGGCCGTGGGCCACAGCGACCGCAAGCTGCGCTTCTGGGACGCGGCGACCGGCCGCCGGACCGGTGGCGCCGTCCCCTACCCGACTACGACGAAGCCACTCGCGTTCATCGGCGACCACACCTTCGTCTCCTTCACTCTCGACCGGGGCCTACGGCTGCACCGCGTCTCGGACGGCGGCGCGCTCGGGGAGGGCCCGGCCAGCGTGAGCACGGACCCGTTCGCCACGACCGCCTCCGGCACGCACGTCCGGCTGGCCGCCGGCGGCCAGCTCCAGAGCCTGGACGTCGACCCCGTTGCCTGGTGGCGCGACCTGTGCCGGGCGGCCGACCGCCCGTACACGAAGGACGAACGCGCGCGGTTGCCGGCCGGCGCACGCACCGACCGCCCATGCCGGGCGTGACGGAGAAAGCGTCGAGGTCGACTGCGGCGAGTACGGGCGCGTGGCCGGTCAGCCGGGTCCAGGTGTGTTCGGCGGCGTCGCCGTGATGGGAATGGCGCAGTGGTCGGTGGTCGTGCTGGCGCGGATCACGTGGCGGGGACGAGGCGGAGTTCGCCGGTGCTGTCCAGTCGGCCCAGGCGCTGGATCAGCGCGGCGAGGGAGATATCTCCGGTGATGAGGCCCGCCCCGCTCCAGTACGAGCGTGCCGTCCTCGCCGGCGTGGTGGTGCGCGAGAAGCTGCGCACCGCCACCGCCACCGCCGTGCGGGGCCGGGCGTACGACGTCGTCGCCCACCAGCAGGCAGCGATGCCCGAGCATCTGCTCGCGCCCCCGGCCGCCGAAGTCAAGCACGACGACCAAGAGCCGGAGGCCAGTCCCGGGGAGGTGATCGACATGACCGCGCTGCGGGCCTTGCGAAAGTCCCGCACGGACGTGGAAGCCCTCGATCTCACGGCCGACCGGCTGCGCCACCTCCAGGACGCGTTCGCCAAGGCGGGCGACGACTCCCGCGTCCGCGCGAACCGCAACACCGTCCAGGGCGACAATATTGGCCCGGTGCGCCCGGACGGCCAGCAGGCCCCCCGCCCGCAGAAACCCGGACCGCACCGCGGCCGGGCGGCCGGCCGCTGAGTGCATCCGATGCTGCGTTTCGCACCGGCGATGCCGCGCACCACTCCACTCGGTGGGCTCCTCTGTCCTACCTCATCCGGTGGCCTCCACCGAGTGGCCCTCACCCGCCACCCGGTGGCATCCACTCCTTGGGGGAGCAGCGGACCATCCCCGCAGGCGGGGATGGTTTCTCAGTTGTCGCCCAGCCCGCAGAGCCGAGACAGGCCAGCGGGCTGGGCGCACCCAGCTGGGTGAATCCATCGGGCTGGCGGAACCCTCGCGGGGGTCGCGGCGTGGTGTTGTACGTGAACCCGATCAACGAGACGCACATCAGAGAGCCGGGGCTTGTCGTGGTCGACGTCGCGGCTGCCGATGACGCAACCGCCTTTACTTTCCAGCAGATGCTCGCCGGCCGGTGGGCGACAGCGACAACGGAGCGCACCACGCGGGACCCCGGACAGCCCGGCGTCCGACTGCGCTGCTACCTCGACCTGCGACAGGAACGTCCCGCCCGCAGCTGAGACGGCCAGGGCCTGAGACGGCTCATACCGAGGTGCCATCCTCGTCGAACAGTGGCACCTGTGTCACGTAGAGGCCCGTGCGGATGTGGTGCGGCCGGACGGGTCGTGGTCGACGGCCACCTGCAGCACAAAGAACTGCGCCGGTGCAGACTGACCGGTGCCGACGTCCTGGCCGTCCAGCGACTTCGCGGACGTCCGCTACGTCTTCTCCGTCATGGATGCCGCCCGGAGTGCTCAGCCAGGGCACGGCCCGGGTGGATCCGCACGTGGACGCCGTACTTGCCGCCGTCGACGTCGCCGCGGTCTTCTCCACCGTCCGCGGCAAGTTCGCCCGCCGCCACGTCCTGGCCGAAGCCCGCCGGCACCTGCTGGTGACCCTGCGCGGCCAGGAGTTCACGCGCGGCCTGGACGACTACATCGCCCACCGTGCCCTGTCCGACCACTCCCGCCAGTCCACCGTTGCCCAACCCGCCGCCGGACCCCGGCCGCCGACCAGCTCTTCTACACCACCGACTTCGCCGCGCCCGATCGCTGGTGGATCGCCGGCAACGACGGCAAGCCGCCCCGCGAGTCGTCCCGGTACGAGCGGGCCCGGGTCGCCAGCTTCGCCGTGCAGAACGCGATCCGCACCGCACGCCCCTCACCCGCCGCCGCACAGGACGCCCCGCCGGCCGCGACCGCGTCAGCGGCCGCGCACACCGAAGACCACTACCGTGACCAGCCGTCAGACGCGCCGCATACCGTCCACCACCCGGACCGGGACGCCGCCCTCACCCCGGCGCAGAGGGCCGCCGCCGTCCACGCGCATCAGCAGGCCGCCATGCCCGGGGAGTACCTGGAGGGCCGGACAACCGACCCGGCGACGTGGCTGCGTACACCGGAGAACCTGGAACGGCTCGCCGCCTTCACCCGCGTGGCCAGGGCCCGCCGCCGCGCCTTCGGGGAGGGAGAGATCCCGGACCCGGCCACCGGCCCGGCCGGGCCGGTCGACCGGCGCCGCCAGGAGCACGAACAGCAGCAGCACCAGCAGCCCGGCCCCGGCCAAGGCCAAGGCCTTCAGCCGTGACGCGCGGCGGACTCGAGGTGGACCTTGGTTGTCAGTCCTTCTCGGGATCGGCCGAGGGCGTGATCGTCCGGTTCGTCCGGCCGGTGCCTCCCCCTTTTCGGCCGGTGGAGCGGCCCCGGCCGCTACCATTTGCTGCTCACCGTGGACGGCCGGCCGGTGCGGCACGGCTGGTGGGGCCAGGAGGAGACCGCGCGGGACAAGTTCCGGCGCTGGATCGGCGAACGCGGCGCCAGACCGGGCACCCGCGTCACCCTCCTCGATGAGGAGACCGGTGCTGTGCTGGCCGACTGGCCCGACCCGCGGTAGTCCCGGTACCGTCCGCGGGTTACGCGCCGGCCGTGCCGTCCTCTGGCTCCGGGTGCCGTACGGCCTTCTTCACGGCCTGCTCCAGCTCGTACCAGCTCGTCTCGGCGCTGGCGGCGTGCTCCGTGACGGCCGCCTGGAAGGCGGCGGAGGCCTCGCGTCAGCGGCGCAGCCGGGCGTCGTAGTCGTCACCGGTGAGGCCGGCGAGCCGGGCCCGCTCCTGCACGGCGGAGCGCTCCAGGCTGATCAGCTCGTCGGGGATCTCATGCACACTCATGGATCCTAGGCGGCGGCCGCACAGCGCCGGCGGCTGCCCCCACCGGCCGATCGGGTACAGCACCTTCCGATGATCAGCCGGCCGTCTGGCCGGGGCCGCCGCCGACGTCCACGCTCGCGCGGGGCCGGACCTGCTAGATGCGTCTGCAGGCCATCGTTCGTATCCCCTGAACGGGTAGAGGCTACGGCTTACCGGGCGCGTCGCACGCAGTCGCCACGACGAAGAGCACGACCAGTGATCTCCGAAAGGACTCCGTCGTGCGCTTCGCCCGGACCGCCGTCCTCGCCACCGCCCTCGCGGCCCTGCTCGCCCCCGTCACCGCCCATGCCGCCCCCGGCCGCTGATCCCACCGGGCGCGCCGAGGGCCGGGCCGTCACCCTGCCGGTGCGCGACGCCCTGGCCGCTCTGCCCGTCCGCGATGAGGACTGCACCGGGTATGAGCGCACCAAGTTCAAGCACTGGGTCGACGCCGACAAGGACGGCTGCACCACTCGCGCCGAGGTGCTGAAGGCCGAGGCCGTCACCGAGCCCGAGCAGGGCACGAACTGCCGGCTGAGCGGCGGCCGCCGGTACTCGCCGTATGACGACCGCTACATCGCCGGATCCAGCGGGCTGGACATCGACCACCTGGTCCCGCTCGCCGAGGCCTGGGACTCCGGCGCCTCTGCCTGGTCATCGGCGGAGCGGCAGGCCTACGCCAAGACCTGGGCGACGAGCGGGCGTTGATCGCGGTGTCGGCCGCGTCAAACCGGTCGAAGGCGGACCAGGACCCGACAACGTGGCTGCCGCCGGCCACCAGCTACCGCTGCCAGTACGTCAGTGACTGGGTCGCCGACAAGACGCGCTGGGGCCTGGGCATCGACCCCAGCGAAGAGGCCGCCCTGTCCAAGGTCCTCAGCCACTGCCCCAACGCGCCGGTCACCGTTACCTTCGCCCGGTAGGGGGCGGGCGCGAGGATGCCGGCGCCGATATCGCCGACCGGGAGGCCGCCCTGGACAGCACATAGCGGCAGCGGCCGGACAGGGCGAATCTGTCCGGCCGCTGCGGCTACTCCAATGGGGTTGGGGTGGCACGTGCCGTAGGGCTCTGAGCCAGTGGCGCGCGGCGGGTAGGCGAGAGCTTGTCCACCAGCCACACCAGTCACAGTCCGTGAGGCGCCGAACCGCGCCTTGTGCCGCACCGTGGTTAGAGAGCCACACCGCGACCCTCCCTGCGTCGTCCGACAACGGATCAACGCGGCGTTCGCGGTGCTCCGTGACGGAACCTGCTCCCGCTCCCGTACGTTTGCACCCGCGCTCGACAGAGGACACGGAGGTGCCCCCGTCCCCCGGTCATGGGTGTCGTCGGTTTTGCTGGCCTTGACCGGGGTGGTTCTCCGACTGCCGGGCGGTCGGTTCATACCGCTTCAACCCGCAAGGCAGGAGGTGTTCGAGGTGAGTCACCAGCCGCCCGTCAGCAGACTGGTGACCGGTGAGATGAGGTCGTGCGCGGCCGCCGAGATCATCGACCCGGCTGTGGTGCCGGCGATGGCCTTGATCGTGCCGGACTGGCCGTAGGTGATCACGCTCAGGCCGAAACTCCACAGCGAGCTTTTGAGCTCGTTGCCCCATCCGTAGCCGATCGCGGTGAATACGACGTTGAGCCCGGCGAATCCGATCGACACGTTCCCGAAAAAGAGGGCCCAGGATTCGAGGAATGGGGTCGCCCCTGCGGTGGCCGTGCCCAGGAGGCACAGCCCGCCGGCGAGTCCCAAGCCGCTGGAGATCAGCGCGGTCCCGATGCTGGCCCTGTTGGTCTGGGTCGCCAGCCAGCGCGCTCCCTCCTGCCACCAGGGCAGGCCGCCTTTGACGCTGTCGTTGTCGGGCGTGTCGGCGGGGTTTGTACCGGATTCTTTGGCCCTGCGTGCCTCCTCGGCCGCTTTCCTGGCCGCTGCGGCGATCTCTGCCTGCCGCTTGGCCACGGCGATCTGGTGTGCCTGGCTCGCGGCGGCGGCCGCCGTCCGCGCGTCTTGGCCGGCCTGGACCGCAGAGGCCCGGGCGGACGTGGCCGATGCCTGGGCCGAGTTGGCGGAAGCCACCGCGCGGGTGGCGGCGTCCACCGCCCGGTTGGCGGAGTAGTTGGCCGAGCGGGCGGCCTGGCGAGCCGTGGCGGCCGCCGACTTGGCCCGGTCGGCCGAGGCCTGTGCGTCCTTGGCGGATTGCTCTGCGACGTCTGCGTTGGTGTCCGCCTGCCGCGCGTACTGGGTGGCCTTCTCGGCCGACTTCTGCGCCTTGTCGGCCCACTGCAGCGCTTCCGCGGCCGCGTTACGGGCCTTCGCCGCCGCCTCCTGCGCCCGCGCGGCATCCTCCTGCGCCTTGTGGGCGATCTTCGCGGCGGCGGCGATCGTGCCCTGTACGGCGGCGATGTGGGTGGCGGAATCGTAGTCGAGCTGAGCAGTTCTGTACTGCACCGAGGCGACGAAGTTGCGGCGCATCCACACCGGGCCCTCCAGCGCGGCCTGGGCGTGGGCTTTGGTGTAGGGGCCCGCCGTGGCGAGGATCGTGGCGGTGGCGACCGCGTCGTCCTGCCGTAGCGCCTCCTGGTATCCGGTGGTCAAGAAGTCGTACAGAGCCTGCGCCGTTCCGGCGTTCAGCGCGTCGTTGGCCGCCTTTTTCACCGCGCTGCCGGGGTTGCCGGCCAGAAGGGAGGTGGTGATGACGCGGTTGTCCATCGCGGCGGCGGCCACGGCGCCGGTGGTGAGGAAGGCGGTGGCGGCGTCCGCGTCGTCGCTCTCCAGCGCTGCGGTCGCGGCGTCGGCGACGTCGGGGGTGGCGACCTGGGCGAGATAGAGGGCGGTCTCCCGGTCGTCCTGCCGCTGGGCGAACTGCCGGTCGGCGTCGAGCCAGGCGTGGATGTCGGCGTCCGCTCCGGCCAGGGCGAACCGGGCGGCCTCACGTGACCATGTGCCATCGGAGTCCATCAGGGCGACGGCTGCCCGGCGCCCGAGGGCGGTGGCATGCGCTGTGTCACCGCTGCGAAGGGCCTCTTCGGCCTGCGCGACGAGGTCCTTCGTCGCCTGTTCCTCTCGCTCGGCCTGTGTCCGCTTGTCGAGGGACTGCGCCTGCTGCTGCTCTTCTACCTGGGCGAGCAGCCGGGCCTCCTCGATCGCCTGCTGAGTGTCCTGGTCGAGCCGCTGCCACTCCGCCTCACGAGCCTGTTTCTCGACCTCGACCGCTTGGTTGACGGCGTCGGTGGCGACGTTGGCGGCCTTGGTGGCTTCATTGGCGAACTCGGTGGACTTCTTGGCGTACTCGACGGCCTGACCGGCGTATGTGGCGGCCCACTCTGCGGCCTCGGCGGCCTTCTCCGCGTGACCGGCCGCGCTGTTGGCAGCGTCGCGTGCGGTGCGGGCGGCGGCCGCCGATGTGTTGGCCAGCGCCTGAGCTGTTCCGGCCGCGTTGGTCGCGATCTGGGCGTTGGTGTTGGCGATCTGCGCTTGCCGCTTGGCCTCGGCCGCCTCGGCCTGTGCCCGGCCCGCCGCGGCGGCGGCCGTGGCGGAGGCGTTCGCGGCAGCTGCGGCGTTGCGTGCCGCCGAGGCCGCGGCAGATCCGGCGTTCGCGGCCTGGGCCGAGGCGGAAGCGGCGTAGTCGGCGGCCTTGGCCGCGCTGCGGGCCTTGGCCGCGGCGTTGCGGGCGGCGACGGCGGCGTTCTTGGCGGCGGATGCCTGGGACGCGTCCTTGGAGGCGGCGATGGCGGCGTTGTACGCGCGGGCGGCGGCAGAGCCGGCGGTGGCAGCGGCCTGGCTCGCGGCGGTGGCGGCGTAGGCGGCGCGGCGGGACGCCTGGACAGCGGCGTGGGAAGCGAAGACGGCGGCCCGGGCCGAGTCGGCCGCGCCCTTCGCGGATTCGGCCGCCTTGCGGGCCGCCTTGCCGGACCTGACGACGTCGTCCTGGGCGGCCTGCGCCTCGGCTGCGGCCTTCTCCGCCGCTTCCTTGGCCTTCGCGGCGGCGTCCACAGCGCGGGCCGCCGCCTCTTCGGCCTGCTTGGTCTTTGCGTCGGCCTTCTTGCCCTCACGCTCGACGACCGCGACGAGTTCCTCGATCGTCGCGGCCTCCTGGTCACGGGCGCGGGCGATGTGCTGGCCGGTCTCGAGGAACCACTCGATGTCGGCGGCGGTCCCCGACAGGGCGCGGGAGGCGTACTTCCGTACTTCCGGGCCCGCCTGCATCATGAGGGTGGACACCTCGACCCTCATGTCCTGCAGGCGCGCGGTGTACTGCCCGTCGGTGAGGAAGGTCTCCAAAGCTTCCCGGGTTCCCGTCTCCAGGGCGGTGCTGCCGTTGCGGTTGACGGCCTTGCCGCCGGTGGCCATCACGGTCGTGGTGGCGACCTGGAGGTCCTCGATGATGGCGGACCTGAAGCCGCCTCCCAGATACGCGGCGATGGCGGTGTCACCCCCGTTGAGCGCCGCCGTCGCCTCGCGCCGGGTGCCCTTCCCGCCCGCGGCGAGGGATGTCATGACGGCGACACGGTTGTCCTCCGCGGTGGCCTGAGCGAGCCCCGCGGCCAGGAACTCCTGGACGTCCGTGTCGGAGCCGGTCAGCGCCGCTAGCGCGGCAGCGCGGACGGCTTTACCGCCTACCAGCCACTCCTTGACGACTTTTGCCCGGTCGGTGTCGGGCAGAGCGAAAGGATCACCGTCGGTGCCGTCGTCCGGCGGGACGTCGGCCTGGGCGGCCGTGGGGGTGAGAACCAGGTTCGAGGCCGTGGTGGCGACGGCGCTGGCTGCTAAGGCGCCGAGAATGCGCCGTCTGCTCCAGAAAGTGGCGTCCAAGATTTTCCCTCCGTTGTCGGTGTCGGCGGCTGCGCATCCGGCGGCTTACCGCCGGGCGGACTGGCCTGCCAGCGACACGCGTGTCCTCGGCGACGCACGAATTGATCGAAGACATGACAATTTCGTGGCAGTGATCCTAGACTCCTGGAAACTCTGCTGCTAGCTGTCGGCACGCTGTAGAGCCATGAACTGCCGGACTCCTGACCGATGTTGTGTCGATGTTGCGTCGACGCCGCCGCGCAGGCGGTCCGGGGACGACGCGAAGCGTCTCGGCTCCGCGTCACCATGGCCGAGTCACCGCCCGCGTGCCGGTGCACCGCCCGCTCGGGACGGGCCCCGAGTGCCACGTCCCATCGTCCGGACAAGGGGAACCTAATGAAACTGATACGGCGGACAGTCGGCGTCTGCGCGGCCGCCGCGGCGTGTATCGCCGCACTCGTCGCCACCACCGCCTTACCTCACGACAGCGCATCCGCCACTACGGTCACGGTGGCCGATGAACAGCCCGGTTACACGGTCGAGGACTACGCCTACCCGAACGCCGACAAGATCAAAGAAGAGACGGGCATCGTTCTCAAACGCGGAGACGGTCACATCACCCTGGCCAAGTGCGACTCGGCCACCGGACTGATGGAGGTGTGGTCCCGGACCGACGACAAGGTGTGCTTCCGCACCGTCGGCACGTCGGGTTACCTCTCCCTGGAGATCCCCTCGGTGTTCGCCGTCAAGGGATCGGTCGCGCACACCGCCGATGTCACTCTCACCGCGCCCGACAACGCGTCTCAGGAAGTCGAGGTCCCCAAGGACGCCTGGACTCCGGTCGGAGAGTCCGCGGACCCGCAGGCCCGTGAATTCGTCCTAGTCGAGATCCGTACGAGCAAGTGACCGGAGGTCATACCATGCCCATCACACCGCGCCCTAAGGGCTTCGGGGCCTTCCGGAGCAGCGGATCCGCCGCCCGGGCAGCGCTGACCGCAGCACTGATCGCGGGCTCCATCGTGGTGACCGCCTCACCCGCGCACACCGTGACCGGAACCGTCGACTCCACCAACAGCTACACCTACACCGCGCAGTTAACCATCGGTGATGCCACACGCGGCTGCTCCGGCGTCCTGATAGACCGCGAATGGATACTCACCGCGGCCAGCTGTTTCGTCGACGACCCCGCACAGAGCCTCACCGTGCCCGCGGGCAAACCGCGGCTGAGAACGACCGCGACCATAGGCCGCCCCGACCTGACCACGAGCCAGGGCGCCGTCCGCGAGATCGTGGAACTGGTGCCGCGCACCGACCGCGACCTGGTACTCGCCCGCCTGTCCCGGCCCGTCACCAACGTCACCCCGATCACCCTGGCCTCCACAGCGCCCGACACGGGCGAGGAACTGCAGTTCGCCGGATACGGGCGCACCGCCACCGAGTGGGCGCCATTGCAGCTGCACACCGGCACCCTCTCCATGGACGCGCCCGCGGCCACCACCGCCACCTACACAGGCAAGGACGGCACATCAGTGTGCATGGGCGACGCCGGCGGCCCCCTGGTACGCACGGTCAACGGCCTTCATCGGCTGGTCGCCCTCGGCAGCCGCTCGTACCAGGGAGGGTGCTTCGGTACCGACCCGACCGAGACCCGCACCGGCGGAATCGCCACCCGCGTCGACGATCTGGCCTCCTGGGTGAACTCCAAGGTGAACGCCGCCCCCCTCACCGACTTCAACTGCGACGGCATCGAGGACATCGCAATCGGCGACCCCAAGGCAACCGTCGCAGGCAAGGCCGCGGCAGGTCTGATTCGGGTGGTCTACGGCGGCGGCAAGGGCACCGCCGAGATCACCCAGGACCTCGGCTGGGTGCCCGGCGGCGCCGAACCGGAGGACTGGTTCGGCGAGGTGCTCGACACCGTCGACCACGACGAGGACGGCTGCACCGACCTCGTCGTCGGCACCCCCGCCGAAGACCTTGGCAGCGCCACCGACGCAGGCACGGTCGACGTGCTCTACGGCGCCCGGAACGGCATCGGGACGGGCACCGCTACCCTCCACCTGGAGCAGGGCACCGGCTCCGGAGCCATCGCCGCCGCAGCTTCGCAGACCGGTGACCGCATGGGCCACTCGGTCGCCGCCGGCCGAACCGCCGCGGGCGAGCCGTATTTGCTGATCGGTGTTCCCGGCCAGAGTTCCGGCAGCCTGGCCAAGGCGGGGATGGCCTTCTACCTGCGGGGCAACACCAACACCTCCATCACCCAGGACAGCTCGACCGTTCCCGGCGGAAACGAGGCCAACGACGGCTTCGGCACCACCGTCGCCGCCGACGGCAACCACCTCGCCATCGGCGCCCCCAACGAGGCCATCAACGGCCATGCCGGTGCCGGCGCTGTGTGGATCTTCGACCACAAGGTGAACACCGACGGCATCCCCACCCCTCTGCACGGCATCGACCAGGACTCCGACATCATCAGCGGCGGCTCCGAGACCGGCGACAAGTTCGGCGCCTCACTGTCCATGGCCGACTACCGCCCGTCCGGTGCCGCAGCCGCCACCGAGTCGGTGCTCGCCATCGGCTCACCCGGCGAGAGCCTGGGCGTCAACAACGTCGACCAGGCCGAGGCCGGCCGCGTAGTCGTCGTCCACCTCACCGCCGCCAACACCTTCGGCGAACTCAACAGCCTCTGGCAAGGAACCGGCAACGACGCGGTGACCGGCGCCGCCGAACCCAGCGACCACTTCGGCGACCAGGTCAGTGCCGTGAACACCGCACCGCGAGCGCAAAGCACCGCAGCCACCATGCGGATCGCCGTCGGCATCCCCGGCGAGGACATCGACACCGCCACCGACGCGGGAGCCATCCAGACCTTCTCGCTCCTCGGCACGCCCGGCGACTCCGACCAATGGATCCAGGCGGGCATGGTCGGCATCCCCGGCACCCCGGGATCCGACCAGTACATGGGCCACAACATCCACTTCACTGCCACCAGGCTGTACGTCGGCATGCCGTACGGCCCCTCCGCCTACGGCGCCCTCCACGCCCTGCCCATGTCCAATGCGACCGCAGGTGGCGCGATCGCCCAAGTCACTACCTATCAGCCCGGCACAGGCGGTCTCCCAGCCACCGGTGACCGCTTCGGCCACTCGGCGCGGTAACCACCTCTCCCACCCACACCGGCCTCACCGAGAGCCCTCCCCGACCACCCGGCTGCGGAGGGCTCTCGCGGACCCCTCGCCTGCAGGCGGACAGGGCATACGACGCTCCCCACCTCCGGACAGCCTGTGCCACAAGCACATCGGCGTGCGTGTCACCCGCAAAGGTATCGAGTACAGCGAACGTCCCGGACACTGCGGATGGGCCGTCGAACGGACCAGATGGGCCACGTGAACGCCACCCGTACCGGCCCTGACCGCCCCGTCCTCCTTCCAGCCCCGGCCGGACCGCCGGCGCCACCCGACTCGTCGACGAGACCCTGCACGCAGCATGGTCAGCTGCCGCAGCAACCCTTGTCGCTCCGGAGCGTGTGCGGGACCCCGGACGGATACATAGCCTGGTGGTGCTCGGGATGAGTGGGAGAGGTGTACCATGCCCCGCACGATCTGGTCCGGTGCCATCGACGCGTTCGTGCCGCTGGAATCCGTCGACCCGATCCGGATCGCCGAAGGCTACTACCTCCAGCCCGCCGGCCAGGTCGCGGCCAAACCGTACAAGCTACTGGTCAAGGCCCTCTCCCGCTCGGAGAAGGTGGCCGTCGCGAAATACGCCTGGTCCGGCCGCGAACGCCTCGGGCTGCTGCGGGTCCGCGACGATGTCCTGGTCCTGCACGCCATGCGCTGGCCCGACGAGATCCGCGACCCACCGAGCTCCTGCCCCCGCCCACCGAGGTCTCCGAGGACGAGATCGCCGGCGCGCTCGCCCTCATGGACACCATGACGATCGACCGGCTGGAGGGGCCGGAGTTCACTGACCGCTACACCGAGGCGATCGCCCAGATCATCGAGGCGAAACGCGAGGACAAGCCCCTGCCCGCGATGGAGGAGCCGGAGCAGCCGGCCCAGGTGCTGGACCTGATGGCCGCCCTGCAGCAGTCGGTGTCCAAGGCGAAGGCCTCCCGTGGCGATGCCGGGCCGGCAGCCGGTCCGGCCGACGTACACGAGCTGCCGCAGCCGAAGAAGAAGACGGCCGCGAAGAAGCAGCCGGCCAAGCAGGCTGGGGCGAAGAAGACGGCGGGCCGCCGGCCGCGCAGCGCCTAAAGCCCGGCGACGTGCTCCACGACATCGGGGACCAACGCCCTCGCCGCGCCCTGCTCACGGCTGGTTGAGGATGCCGTGGCCTCCGATGCACCGCCAGACGATGTGCTGCGTGCCGCGCACCTTCTGCGGCCCGTAGCACCAAGTGGCCCGCCCGCCACCGCTCCAGGTCAGCTCGTAGACCCCGGGCATGAGGCGCACACCCTTGATCCGTAACCCCGGGCGGAACGTGCGGCCGACGCGCAGGCCGTCGACGAATGCGTTGACGGCCTGGCGGAAGGCCCGGCGCTGTTCGGGGGTGAGGCGGTTCAGGTCGGCGGTGAAGCGGGGCAGGACTTCGTACGTAGGCACGGCGAACTCCTCCAGGAAGCACGAAGCCCCCGGCGGGGGCCGGGGGCGGTGGTGGCTGTTCGTGTTGTGGGCGTCGGTGACGTAGCGCTCAGTCGTGGTGCGTGGTCGGGGAAGTGGTGCGGTGGTGCACGCTCAAGGACCGTGCAGTCCGCGGATGTCCGGTCCTGGTGAGGACTGCATGGCGCGGTGGTCCTGACCAGCGAGGTGAAAGGTCAGGTTGCGCGCCCGGAACTCCGGTTGGGCAGCTCCACCTTGCGACGCCCAGGCGTACCGCCGTCCTGTAGTGACCACTGCCTTAAGGAGACCGATGTTCTACGAGCCCGAGTTCGCGCCGCCCCAGATGATCATCCGATACGTCATCGGCACGCAGGAACGTGAGGCGCTGGTACTCACCAAGGGCCACAGCCTGGAGGAACACGTTGAGCGAGTGGAATCGCTCACTGAGTCGCCCATCTCGGCCGCCACCTACGTGACCTGGCCCCTGGCCCGAGGAGGCGCGGTAGCAATCCGAATCGACTCAATCATTGCCTTCGAAGCCTCCGAGGATTGAAAACAAGGCTCTTACGAAGCGGCAGCCGTATGCAAGATCCAGTTGCCCTGTGCAGATCCAGATGCAAGGTCCACCTGGCCTATGCAAGCTCAACCGCTGCGGGACAGCGGAAGAATGTGAGGCTGGTGGTGCTCTTGTGGTCGCGGCGCAGTATTCGCACGGCCCGGGTCAGCTGCCGTAGGGGGCGTTCATCAGGTCGTTCCACTTCTGCGTGTTGGCCGGGTCGTTGGCGCAGCTGGTGCAGTGGGGCAGGTAACCGGTCCGGGTGGGGTACGGCACGTTCGAGCGGACCTCGACGGTCGTGCGCAGCGTGAGCGGGCGGTTGCACAGCGGGCAGAGGCCTCCGTGGACAGGTTCGTATTCGCGTTCATGCGGCGGACTGTGCACACACCAGCGGCTTACCGTCTCGGGCTGGCCCGGCGGCCCGCCTGGCGGGCGCTCCGGTAAAGATCTGGTGATGCTCTCCCGCCCGGCGGGACGTACCCGGGATCGCGCTTTTGTACAGGTCAGTGCCTGGTTTCTATGGGCCGGTGATCAGCGAATCGAAGGTTCGCCCGGGGAGCGGGTGGCGCTACCTCACCCGCGACGTGATGGTCGGCGACGGCCACCGCACGGCGGGGACGCCGCTGCGCGTCGCCCAGGACCAGGCCGGTGTCCCGCCCGGAGTGTGGAAGGGCCGGGGCCTGGCCGCGGTCGGCCTGGCGGCCGGGGACGTGGTGAGCGAGCGGCAGGCCGAACTCCTCCTGGGCGAGGGCCGGCACCCGGACGCCGACCGGATCGAGCGCGACCTCCTGTCGCAGGGCAGGACCCCGGCGCAGGCGAGGCGGGCGACCGTGCTGGGCAGGCCCATCGAGCACAACCGCTCCCCGACGACGGAGAAGGCGAAGGAGCGTACGCCGTGGCTGGCGATGGACCTGGTGTTCCGGGCCCCGTCGACGGCCCACATCGCGTGGGCGCTCGGAGATGACGGGACCCGGCTGGTGCTGGAGCTGTGCCAGGACATCGCCCGGGACAAGACGCTGGCGTGGCTGGAGGAGTCGGTCGCGGAGATCCGCTGGAAGGCCGGCGGAAAGCAGCGGGCCCGGGTCAAGGACGGGCTGATCGTCGCGGTCTTCCGGCACTACGAGTCCAGAGCCACGGAATCGAGGCCACTTCTTCACGATCACGCGGTGGTGTCGATCCGCGCCCGGCGGCCCCACGACGGGAAGTGGGGCAACCTGTCCGCGGACTCAATGCTGGCCCACATCGTCGCCGCCGACACCCTCTACACCCTCCTGTTCATGGAGGAGGTGACGGCCAGGCTCGGGTGGGCGTGGGAGCCGCGCGAGGTGACCCGGGGCCGCCGGCCCGTCATGGAGATCGCGGGCATCGACCGGCGGCTGATCGGCTGGCAGTCGACCCGCCGCCAGCAGATCGAGGACGCGCTGCCCGTCCTCACCGCCCGGTACGAGGAGAAGCACGGGCACGCGCCGGGGGAGCGGGCCGGCTACGCGCTGGCCTGCCAGGCCGCCGACCAGACCCGCCCGCCCAAGCGCACGGAGCTGCGGTCGCTGACCGAGCTGCGCGAGCGGTGGCGCGCCTCGGCGATCCGGGCGTTCGGCGCCTGCACCGTCTACCGGCTGGCCGAGCGGGCGCGGGCGGCGGCCGCGGCCGTGTGGGCGCGGGTGCGGCCGGTGGTCGACACCGTGCTGGCGGCCGTCGACGTCGTCGCCGTGGTGTACGTGATGCGCGGCGCCTTCGCGCGCCACCACCTGCTCGCCGAAGCCCGCCGCCACCTCGCCTACGCCCTGCGCGGCCGGCCACACCCACCCGGCCTGGACGAACAGATCGTGCAGACGGCCGTCGACGGCCACACCCGCCCCGTCGGGCGCGGCCGGAGGATGACCGCCGACCTGCGCGCCCTGTACCCGCGCGACATCGAGGATGAGGCCGTGCTGCGTCCGCTGACCCGCAAGCGGACCGCCCCGCCGTACGAGCGGGCCCGCCTCGCCGCCGACGCACTGGCTGCCCGGGTCCGCGCGGCGCGGCGAGCGGAGCGCCTGGGCTCCCGCCCCCGGCCGCACCCCGTCGCCGTGCCCGCCGCCTCGAGGCCGCGCCCGCGGCCGTTGCGCACCGGCCGGAAGGCCGGCCGCCTCCTGGAGCAGGGGACCGGCGTCGACACGGTGGAGCAGACCCGCCGGACGCTCGAAGCCGTCGCCGCCCACCTCCAGGACGGCATCCGCGAGCGCGCCCTCACCCACGGCCCCCGGCCGCGGCCCGCCCCGGCGACAGCCCCACAGCCGCACACCCCGCAGCCCGGCACCCAGCACACACCGGGCCCGACCATTGGAGGAGTCACGTGAGCACCCCGCAAGACCAGCCCACCCCCGACGACGCACTCGCCCGCGCCCGTGCCGCCCGCGAGCAGATGGCCGCCGCGCTCACCGAGGACCAGGAGCCCGAAGTCGACGAGCCCGCGGGGTGGCAGCCGGTCTGGAAGCGCCCGCGGAAGCCGAAGTCGAAGGCGGCGAAGAAGGCGGAGCTGCGCAAGCAGCGCAAGCGCGTCCAGGAAGCCGCCAAGCGCCGCCTCGCCGCGAGGAACTCGCGCCGGCCTCTCGCCCGGCAGAGCCGGATCGGCAACGCGGCCACGAGCCGCGCCCCCGCGCCCCAGCTGCGGCACTCCACCGCCTGGCTGTGGTGACGATGCCGGGCAGATGCCCTCCGGGTCCGTCGCGGCCGAAGACCGGGGCGCGGCCGGCCGGGAGGTTCAGGAATGGGCGAGGGCATCCGCGCGCAGGTGCGCGAGCAGGGCCCGCACCCCCTCCGGATCGTCGCGTCCCGTGAAGGACAGCAGGGCCCGCAGGACGTGGCGGGCGAGGTCGCCGGTCGCCCGGACGTCCTCGCCCGCGCTCGCAGCCCACCCGGACATCAGACCCGATGCCACACCGAGCAGATGCGGGGTGAGGCTCTGCCCGTACTCCGCCAGCGCCCGCTCCAGCTCGGCGCCCTCCAGGCCGTCGATCCCGGTGACGGCCAGCACCATCTTCAGCAGCCGGCTCTCGCCGAACCCTGCGACCAGAACGGCCAGCGGCTGCTCGCCGCTCCCCCCGCGTATCAGCGCGGCCAGGGCGTCGTTGTCACCGTTCCATGCCGCTTCCAGGGCGGCGATCACACGGAGGACCTGGTCCGGAGTCAGTTCTGAGGGCATGGGCAGCACCGTAGCCGTGCCGGGTACGGGCCCGGGTGCACTTCGGCAAGGTCAGTTCGACGAGGTCCAGGAGCCCGAGTCCGGTGAGTCCCTGGGCGCCGGCCGGTCTGGAAGCGGCCCTCAGCCGGAGACCGCCGGGGCGGCCGCCGGACGGCGCCGCCTTGCCGCCGGGCAGTCGTGCCGGCCCCGCCCCTGGCAGAACCGGATCGGCAACGCGGCTGCGCGCCGCACCCCCTCGCGCCAGCTGTGGGCACTTCGCCGCCTGGCTGTGGTGACGATGCCAGACATCGTCCGCTGAGTGGAGTCCACCCGATGTCGCGCATCGCCACCGGATGCAGAACATCGAGTGGGCTCCACTCAGTGGGCTCCACCCGATGGACTCCACCGAGTGGAGCCCACTCTCCGGTGTGCCGGACGACGGTGGACTCCACCGTGGTGCGCGCCGCGATGGTGCGCTACCGCGTCCGGTACCGCACTACTCCGACGATGCCTGGCACTCTCGAGCGTCCCGGTGCGCCGCACCCGACGCTCCGCACCGGTGTGCCCCCCCGTCGGGTGCGGCCGGACGCGCGCGACCCCCTTGTCCGGTTCCGCTACATCCCCTTGTCCGGCTCCGCTACCGCGACATTCCCCCTTGCCGTGTGTCCTGAACATGAAAGGAAGTTGCATGTAGGAGCGATTTCCGGAAGTGATGCTGTGCGAGAGATGAAGGTTTCGTGGCCCTTCGGAGCCGCCCTGCGGGGGGAGGCTTCAAACCGCCTCATGCTGCGTTAGCCTCGCGCTTTCACGAGGTGGGCTGTCCGACTGGTGATCAGGAAAGCGGAAAGTGCCTCTGACCAGCGAGAATGAGGATTGCTGAGGTCCTTGTT
>NZ_JBVHXT010000036.1:0-114351 GCF_055569255.1 Streptomyces sp. NPDC029296 | reverse complement strand
GGCCGCCCACCAGGTGCGCCCGGTCGCCCGCGACGCGGTGGGCCGCGTGGCCCGCCTCGGCCAGGGCCCGGGGGGTCACGCACGCCCGCGCCGCGACCTGACTGACCATCTGGTAGGCGTCGTGCGGCTCCAGCGGACCGCCGGCGAGGAGGGTGGACAGCTCGATGGCGTCGGGCAGCCACTCGTGGACGACGTAGACGAGGTCGTTCTCCTCGACGGCGTCGAGGACCTGGACGAAACGCGGGTCACCGAGGAGCGCGGAGGAACGGGCGGCGGCGAGGACGGAGCGGGCCCGGGCGTGGCTGGCGGGCAGGACGTGGACACCGACGGCGCGGCGGAGTTTCTCGTCGACCGCACGCCAACTGCTGAATCCGTCCAGACGGGTGACGCACTCCTCCAGCCGGTAGCGCCTGGCGAGCTTGTGACCGCTGTGCAACTCCAGAGGGGAGGCCTTCCGTCCGGGGCCCTCGGTACCGCCGCTTCCCTGTGCCTCGTCGCTGTCCGTGTCCTGCTCCGGGTTCGTGTCCACCCCGTCGGCCGTGGACTGGTCCGCCTTGGCGGTCAGCGGCTGCTCACCGCTGTTGTCTGCCACGTCGACGGCAGCTGTACTCCGTTCCGCCACCGTCGTCCCTGCCTCCCCATCCGTTGCACGCTGTCCGACGCCGAAACCAATTGTGCCCACAGTCGGCCGCTATGCACGACACACGGCGACGGACGATGGTTGTGCGCCTACCCCTGCCTCAGCGCCCCAGACGTCCCCGCACCATTCCGACGAGCGAGTTGAGTTCCTCGATGCGCATCCGGCGGGCGGCGACGAAGAAGACGCCGAACAGTACGGCACCGCCCGCGATCAGCGCGGCGAAGGAGCCGACGACGCCCAGGCCCAGGGTGTGCCCGACGCCGTAGCAGGCCGCGCCGCTGAGCAGGGCGGCCGGCACCGAGGCGATACCCAGGCGCGCGTACGTGCGCAGCACCCGGGCCCCGTCCAGGTCCCCGCCCAGCCGCTTGCGCAGCCGGCGCCAGGCGATGCCCACCCCGATGGCATAGGCGAGACCGTAGGCGGCGGCCATGCCGGCGACCGCCCAGCGCGCCGGCAGCAGGAAGTAGCAGAGCGCCGAGGCGCCGGCGTTGACCGCGGCCACGATGACCGTGTTGTAGAAGGGGGTGCGGGTGTCCTCGTACGCGTAGAAGGCGCGCAGGACGACGTACTGCACGGAGTACGGGATCAGGCCGAGGCCGAAGGCCATCAGCATGTAGCCCATGTTGGTGGCCGCGCCGGTGCCGGCGGAACCGAAGATCAGCGTGCACATCGGGACGCCGAGCGAGAGGAACCCGAACGCGATCGGCACGATGGCCACCGCCGTGGTGCGCAGGCCCTGGGAGATGTCGTCGCGGACGGCGCCCGCGTCGCCCTCGGACGCCGAGCGCGCGAGACGCGGCAGCAGCGCGGCCATCAGGGACACGGTGATGATCGCCTGCGGCAGGCCCCAGATCAGCTGGGCGTTGGCGTAGGCGGCGAAGCCGGTGCCCTTGACGTCGGAGTCCGAACCGGCGGCGGTCGACAGCTGGGTCACCACCATGGCGCCCGCCTGGTTGGCGAGGACGAACAGGACCGTCCACTTGGCGAGCATCGCGGCCTTGCCCAGGCCGTGGCCTCGCCAGTCGAAGCGCAGCCGGATCCGGAAGCCGGTCTCGCGCAGGTAGGGGATCATCGCCAGGGCCTGGACGACCAGGCCCAGCAGCACACCGACACCGAGCAGCCGCTGGCCCTCCGGCGGGATGCTGGTGACGTCCATGTGCGAGTTGGCGGCGGTGCCGTAGACCCAGATGAACATGCCGAGCGTCACGATGATGACGATGTTGTTCAGGACCGGGGTCCACATCATCGCGCCGAACTTCCCGCGCGCGTTCAGGATCTGACCCATCACCACGTGGATGCCCATGAAGAAGATCGAGGGCAGGAAGTAACGGGTGAAGGTGACCGCGACCTCGTTGGCCGCCGGGTCGCTGGCCACGGGGTTGGCCAGCAACCGCACCAGCAGCGGCGCGGCGAACATCGCGAGACCGGTCAGCGCGGCGAGCGCGACCATCACCAGGGTCAGCAGCCGGTTGGCGAAGGCCTCGCCGCCGTCCTCGTCCTCCTTCATGGAGCGCACGAGCTGCGGCACGAAGACGGAGTTCAGTCCGCCGCCGACGGTGAGGATGTAGATCATCGTCGGCAGCTGGTAGGCCACCTGGAAGGAGTCCGCGAGGAAGCCGAGGCCGAGCGCGGCGGCGATCAGCGCGGAACGGATGAAACCGGTCAGACGGGACACCATCGTGCCCGCCGCCATGACGGCGCTGGACTTCAGCAGTCCGGCGGCCTTCCCGCCCTTCTTCGTGGGTGCCGCGGGGGCCACGACGGCGGGAGCGTCGACGGTCGCGGGGACCTCGGCCTGGAGGGAGCCGGGGTCCGCGGTGGCGGCCGGCGCGGACCCCGGGGGCTGCGCCGGGAATCCGGGCGCGGAAGGCCCGTCCGGGTAGCCGCCGGGGTACGCGTGCCCCGGCTGCGGGCTCTGTCCGTACTGCTGCGGGCCGGCAGCCGGGTCCATTGGCGCGTGTCCGCCGCTGTGCTGCTGGTCCTTGAAGAGGTGCGCGAAGGCGTCCGGCTCGTGGTACTCCTCGCCGGAGTGCGTGACCAGGTCGTCGACCCCCACGAACTGGGTCGTGCGCGGGTCCTCGCCGTACGGCAGGTACTGGGTGGCGGCGGCTCCCGGCTCCGGCGCTGGCGGCTGCGCCCACACGCGCGGGTCGGGGGCGTAGGGCGACTGGGCGGGCGGTGCGTACGGCTGCTGCTGCGGGTCGTACGAGCCCGGAGGCGGCGGCGGGTGCGCGGCGCGGTCGTAGAGCGCCTCGGCGACCGGGTCCTGGGCGGCCAGGTCGTGCGCCCGGTAGGGGTCCTGTTCGTAGGCGTCCTGGAGATACATGTCCGCCGCGTGCTGCGGCGGCACCTGGCCGGGCTCGGGCGGCGGATCGGGGTAGCCCGAGCCGGCCGCGCCCTGGCCGCGGTCACCGTCGTACGGCGCGTTCATGCTTACCCCACCTCATCGTCCCGGGCCCACCGGCCACGACATCGCTCAACGGTCCACTCTCTCACCCGTCCCGGACGGGTCGGTGCTTTCCGGTGCGGTGTCCGGCGCAGGGTCACTCGGCTGCTCCGGGTCGTCTGCCCCGGAGGGGTCGGACTCTTCGGGGAGACGGCCTCCGGGTGCCCCGGGGTTCCCGGGCTCCTCGGGGTCCTGCGGTGCCGCGTCGGGGCCGTCGTCCTCGGGCTGCCGGGAGGCGGCGCGCTTGCGCTGCGTGTACATCCGGAAACCGGCGAGGACGAGGAGCAGGACGCCGCCGCCGATGACCAGCATCACGGTGGGCGTGACCTCGGTGACCTTCACGTCGAAGGTGACGGGGGCGCCGTAGGCCTCGCCGTCCTCGGTGTACAGCTGGGCGATGACCGTGACCCGGCCGTTGGCGTTGGCCGAGGTGGTGAACTTCACCGACTGGCTGTGCCCGCCGGAGATCTCCACGGGCTGTTCGTCGTAGGCCTTGCCGCCGATCTTCAGACGGGTCGGCATGGTCGACTCCAGGCGCAGCACCAGGTGGCCGACGGGCTGGACCAGGTTGTTCTGGACGGTCACCGGGATGGTGGCGCTGCGGCCCGACAGCTTGGTCTCGGACTTGTCGATCAGCTTGACCTCGTCGGCCAGGTCGTCGAGCCATGTCTTCACGCCGTCGCGGTAGCTTCCCGCCGCGCTTCGGTGACTCCGCCAGGACGTGGACATGTCCCGGTTTATGGCCCGTCCGAACGGGGTGACGACGCGGGACTGGTCGCTGAGGACCACACGGAAGTTGTCCAGCGTGCCCTGGGTGCGGGCGATCTGCTCGAAGGCCGTGCGCGGCAGCTCCTGCCGGCGCAGCGAGGAGGGGTAGGCGGACGTCGGCGGGATGCGCGTGGTGGCGCCCGGGTCGGGCTTGTCCTTGGAGGTCGCGGTGAGGTCCTGGGGCTGGGACCAGGCGCCGCCCTGGAGCGCCTCCACCGCCGCCGCCATCGCCTGGGCCTGGCTCGCCGTGGGCATGCGCTGCGGGGCGACGAGGATGCTGCGCTGCTTGTCGGTCTGCGTGTTCAGCTCCAGGCTCTGGGCCAGGAACCGCTGCACGGCCAGGGTGGCCGCGCCGGCCTTCGTCAGATCGTCCTCAAACGCCGTGGACAGCCGGGTGTCGGCGACCACGGCCGTGGTGCCCGAGCCGACCGGGCGGGCGGCGGACGGCGTGTACGGCAGCCCGCCGGTCTCCTGGAGGCTGTCGCTGCGGGCGATCACCCGATCGGCTCCGGCGGAGGTCGCGACCTTCATGATCGAGCGGTCCACCGCGCCCTCGACCGGCCAGGCGAAGTCGGTGCTCGGTGTGACGTGCAGCACGGTCTTGACGGTGGTGGCGGCGACGTCGGTGGCGTCTTTGAGGTGACTGAGCGAACCGGTGACGCTGGTGCCGTTGTGGGCGAGCGAGGCCAGGTCGGGGTCGGCGAAGGGCAGCGCGACGACCTCCTTGCCGGCCACCGCCTTCTGGAGGGCGGCCAGCCACTGCTTGGCGACCGCCTGGTGCTCCCGCGGGCCGGGCGTGCTGGCGCCGTCGGCGCCCTGGAGCCGGTAATTGCCCACGGCCATCGCGTCGACCGAGGCCAGCAGGTCCGGATCGACCACCCAGGTGACGTCGAGATCCTTGCCCAGGTCCACCATCTGGGCCAGCCGGCCGCCGGGTGCGAGATCCTCGGCCAGGTCGTCGTCGAGGAATTCCGGCGTCTGCAGGTCGCCCGCGCCGGTCTTGGCCGTCATGTGGACCGTGGAGATCAGAGGCCACAGGAACGTCGTTTTGGTCTTGGTGTCGGCGTCCGACGGCTGCCACGGCAGGAAGGTCCGCCGGATGCCGAGCACCTGGGGCCAGGGCCGGGCGGAGGTCTCGCCGGAGAGCGCGACCCCGAACTCGTAGACGCCTTCGTCCTCGAGGCCGAGCTTGTCGACGGGGACGGAGATGCTGAAGTGCTCGGCGACACCCGGGGCCAGCTTGTCGAACTCTTCCTCGTACTTGTCGCCGACCTCGGACCCGGTGCCGCCCTGCGGATCGTCGGAGTGGCGGGCGACGGAGTCGATGCCGGAGCGGGTGGTCAGCCGGGGGCCCACCTGGAGACCCACGTGGGCGTCGGTGACGGCCTGCCTGCCGTTGTTGGTCACCGTGCCGGACACGGTCAGCGTGTCGCCGTCCGTGGGGGCGCTGGGGCTGAGCGAGTCCAGGGAGACGGACACCGTGCCGGAGGAGGCGGCCTGCGCGGGCGCGGCGGCGGGCAGCTGGAGCAACCCGGCCAGCAGGGGCGCCCCGGTGAGCAGTGCTCCGGCGCGCCGCAGCCACCGGCGGGCAGGTGAGGCACTGGTCCCCTGGAAGTCAGCCGCCTCGGCCACGCGCTCGCCCGTCCCTCGTCGTCAGTGGTCGTCGGAATGTGCGTCCACGCATGGTAACGATGCGCGCTGAAGGGAAGTGCCGCGGTCTCCTTCACAAGATCGCCCAGCGGTCGTGACCCGTCCTCTATATCCAGTATCGAGGGGAGAGCGGCCGTACGCCGCAAGAAGAGCGCTTGCGACGGGTATGCCGAGAGCTGTCCCGACGCCTCGGCGGGGCGCTCCGGGGCACCTGCGGGCCGATGACCATGGCCGGTCACACCGCCCCGGCGCGCGGGGCACGTACCCTCTTCTGTTGTGCCGAACCCCAACGAAGACACTCCCTCCGCCCTGAGCCAGGCGCAGCAGCGCGCGGTCGCCGAGCTGCTGCGGGTGGCCCCCGTCGCCGACGATCTCGCCCGCCGATTCCAGGAAGCCGGGTTCTCGCTCGCCCTGGTCGGCGGATCCGTTCGTGACGCGCTGCTCGGCCGGCTCGGCAACGACCTGGACTTCACCACCGACGCCCGCCCCGGGGACGTGCTGAAGATCGTCCGTCCCTGGGCGGACGCCGTCTGGGAGGTGGGAATCGCCTTCGGCACGGTCGGCGCGCACAAGGGCGGCTACCAGATCGAGATCACCACCTACCGGTCGGAGGCCTACGACCGCACCTCGCGCAAGCCGGAGGTGTCGTACGGCGACTCCATCGAGGGGGACCTGGTCCGCCGCGACTTCACGGTCAACGCGATGGCCGTGGCGCTGCCGGAGAAAACGTTCATCGATCCGCACGGCGGTCTGGAGGACCTCGCCGCGCGGGTGCTGAGGACGCCGGGCACGCCCGAGGAGTCGTTCTCGGACGATCCCCTGCGCATGATGCGGGCCGCGCGGTTCGCCGCCCAGCTGGACTTCACGGTGGCTCCCGAGGTCGTCACCGCCATGACGGAGATGGCCGGGCGGATCGAGATCGTCTCGGCGGAGCGGGTCCGGGACGAGCTGAACAAGCTTCTTCTCTCCGCGTACCCGCGCAAGGGGCTGACGCTGCTCGTCGACACCGGTATCGCCGAGTACGTCCTGCCGGAGCTGCCGGCCCTGCGCCTGGAGAGCGACGAGCACCACCGGCACAAGGACGTCTACGAGCACACGCTGATCGTGCTGGAGCAGGCGATGGCGCTGGAGGAGGACGGCCCGGATCTCACTCTCCGGCTGGCCGCGCTGCTGCACGACATCGGCAAGCCGCGCACCCGCCGCTTCGAGAACGACGGCCGGGTCTCCTTCCACCACCACGAGGTGGTCGGCGCGAAGATGACCAAGAAGCGCATGACCGCCTTGAAGTACTCCAACGAGCTGGTGAAGGACGTCTCACGGCTGGTCGAACTTCATCTGCGGTTCCACGGCTACGGCACCGGGGAGTGGACGGACTCGGCGGTCCGCCGCTACGTCCGTGACGCGGGCCCGCTGCTGGACCGTCTGCACAAGCTGACCCGCTCCGACTGCACCACGCGCAACAAGCGGAAGGCGGTGGCGCTGTCCCGGGCCTACGACGGCCTGGAGCAGCGGATCGACCAGCTGAAGGAGCAGGAGGAGCTGGACGCGATCCGTCCCGACCTCGACGGCAACCAGATCATGGAGATCCTGGGGGTCGGCCCGGGCCCGGCCGTCGGCCAGGCGTACAAGCACATGCTGGAGCTGCGCCTGGAGAACGGCCCGATGGAGCACGACGCCGCGGTGGCCGCGCTCAAGGAGTGGTGGGCCGCACAGGACTGAGCCGGGCTCGGCGATGTTTCACGTGAAACATCGCGGGACGGCGACACCGAGGGCCGATGTTTCACGTGAAACATCGGCCCTCGGTCTGTCCTGGCGCGGCCCGTCGGCTCATCGATACCGGATGCGGAAGAGGGTCACGGCGACCGCTCCGTAGACGACGGCGACGAGCACCACCAGCGCCGCCGAGCGGCCGTCCGGCGGAAGCATGAGAGCCGCCACCCCCGCCGCGCCGACGAACGCGACGTTGAAGAGGACGTCGTACACGGAGAAGACCCGGCCCCGGAAGCCGTCCTCCACGCACCCCTGGACGATCGTGTCCGTGGCGATCTTGGCCCCCTGGGTGATCAGGCCCAGGACGAAGGCGGCGACCATGAGGGGAACGGTGGCGAACGGAAGCCCCAGTGCGGGTTCCAGCACCATGGCCGCGGCGGAGCACACCACGATCCAGCGGTGAGGGCCCAGCCGTCCCGCCGCCCAGGGCGTCACCACGGCCGCCGCGAAGAACCCGGCGCCGGACAGCGCCAGCGCCGCTCCCAGCAGCCGCAGCCCCTCCCCTGGGGCGTCGGCCAGGGCGTAGCGGCAGAGCATGAGCAGCAGGACGAGGAGTGCTCCGTAGCAGAAGCGCATCAGTGTCATCGCGGCCAGGGCCCAGGCCGCCTCCCGGCGCCGGGGTGCGGCCAGGTGCCGGATGGCCGCCGCCAGCTCACGTGCCGTCTCGGCCAGCGCCGCCCCGAGACGGGGACGGGCCGGGCGCCGGTCGGGGCCGAGGAGACCGGGGGCCAGGCGCAGGGACGCGAGGCTCGCGCCCAGGTACAGCAGGGCGCCGCACAGCACCACCGCCGCGTCGGAACCGGACGCCACCACCCGCACGCCCAAAGCCAGGGCCCCTCCCGCGGTCGCGGCGAGAGTGCCGGCCGTCGGGGAGAGCGAGTTGGCGATCACCAGGCGCTCGGCGTCGACGACCCGGGGCAGGGCGGCGGAGAGCCCGGCGAGCACGAAGCGGTTGACGGCCGTGACGCACAGCGCGGAGGCGTAGAACAGCCAGTCGGGTGCGTGGCCGGTGATCAGCACGGCGGTGACCGCCGCCAGCAGGGCCCGCAGCAGATTGCCGTACACGAAGACCTGCCGGCGCCGCCAGCGGTCCAGCAGGACACCGGCGAAGGGGCCGACCAGGGAGTAGGGGAGCAGCAGGACGGCCATGGCGGAGGCGATGGCGGCGGCCGAGGCCTGTTTCTCCGGGGAGAAGACGACGTAAGCGGCGAGCGCGACCTGGTAGACCCCGTCGGCGCCCTGGGAGAGGAGGCGGACGCACAGCAGGCGCCGGAAGTGCCGCAGGCTCCACAGCAGACGCAGGTCACGGACGACGGGCATGGCCGACAGCCTCACATATGCGGAAGATCCCCGGGTCGGCGGACCCGGGGACCTTCACAGCCCTGGCAGGAGCGTTTCGTGCGAGCGGTTCTCAGCGCCTCAGCGCTCGACCTCGCCGCGGATGAACTTCTCGACGTTCTCGCGGGCCTCGTCGTCGAAGTACTGGACCGGCGGGGACTTCATGAAGTACGAGGAGGCCGACAGGATCGGGCCACCGATGCCGCGGTCCTTGGCGATCTTCGCGGCGCGCAGGGCGTCGATGATGACACCGGCGGAGTTCGGGGAGTCCCAGACCTCGAGCTTGTACTCCAGGTTCAGCGGGACGTCACCGAAGGCACGGCCCTCCAGGCGGACGTAGGCCCACTTGCGGTCGTCCAGCCAGGCCACGTAGTCGGACGGGCCGATGTGGACGTTCTTCTCGCCGAGGTCCCGGTCGGGGATCTGGGAGGTGACGGCCTGCGTCTTGGAGATCTTCTTGGACTCCAGGCGCTCGCGCTCGAGCATGTTCTTGAAGTCCATGTTGCCGCCGACGTTCAGCTGCATCGTGCGGTCGAGGATGACACCGCGGTCCTCGAACAGCTTCGCCATGACGCGGTGCGTGATGGTGGCGCCGACCTGGGACTTGATGTCGTCACCGACGATCGGGACGCCCGCCTCGGTGAACTTGTCCGCCCACTCCTTGGTGCCGGCGATGAAGACCGGGAGGGCGTTGACGAAGGCGACCTTGGCGTCGATGGCGCACTGGGCGTAGAACTTCGCCGCGTCCTCGGAGCCCACGGGCAGGTAGCAGACCAGGACGTCGACCTGCTTGTCCTTCAGGACCTGGACGATGTCGACCGGCTCCTCGGCGGACTCCTCGATGGTCTCGCGGTAGTACTTGCCGAGGCCGTCGAGGGTGTGGCCGCGCTGGACCGTGACACCGGTGCTGGGCACGTCGCAGATCTTGATGGTGTTGTTCTCGGAGGCGCCGATGGCGTCCGCCAGGTCCAGACCGACCTTCTTGGCGTCGACGTCGAACGCCGCGACGAACTCGACGTCGCGCACGTGGTAGTCACCGAACTGCACGTGCATCAGGCCGGGGACCTTGGACGCCGGGTCGGCGTCCTTGTAGTACTCGACTCCCTGCACCAGCGACGCGGCGCAGTTGCCCACGCCGACGATGGCTACGCGAACCGAACCCATTCCGGTTGCTCCCTGTGTGTACGAGTGAGGCCCTGACTGGGTCTCACGTGGCGGTGTCTTCGGGCGTATCCGTGCGGGGAGCCTCCCCGCGACGGGGCAGGCCGCCCGTCGATCCAGTGGTGGTGTCCTGCTGAGCGGGCCCCCCGGACGCGGAACCCCTCAGGTCCCGCCCGGCCCGCTCGCTCTCGATGAGCTCGTTCAGCCAGCGCACTTCGCGCTCCACGGACTCCATTCCGTGGCGCTGGAGCTCAAGCGTGTAGTCGTCGAGGCGCTCCCGGGTACGCGCGAGCGAGGCGCGCATCTTCTCCAGGCGCTCCTCCAGGCGACTGCGCCGGCCCTCCAGGACGCGCATGCGCACATCGCGCGAGGTCTGCCCGAAGAAGGCGAACCGTGCGGCGAAGTGCTCGTCCTCGTAGGCGTCGGGGCCGGTCTGCGAGAGCAGCTCCTCGAAGTGCTCCTTGCCTTCCGCCGTCAGCCGGTAAACGATCTTGGCGCGGCGTCCGGCGAGGGGAGCGGCGAGGGCGTCCTCATGGGTGTTCCCGGGCTCCTCGACCAGCCAGCCGCTGGCGACCAGCGCCTTGAGGCAGGGGTAGAGCGTCCCGTAGCTGAACGCTCGGAACACACCCAGCGACGTGTTCAGCCGTTTGCGCAGCTCGTAGCCGTGCATCGGGGACTCCCGCAGCAGGCCGAGCACGGCGAACTCGAGGATGCCGGAGCGCCGGCTCATCGTCGCCTCCTCCCGGCCCGCGGGTCGGTCCCGCAGGTCTCACAGTGCCTGTCAGCGTCTTATCTCGCGCTGATGTATCGGTTCGATACATCATGACGATAGAACGACCCGTCACATGCGACAAGGGGGACGGCGGTGAACGGGATCACATCACCGATTCGCAGGAGGCAAGTTGCCTGTTTTGGGGTGAACTTCGGGGCCCGGCGGGTTTCGGCGGTGCGTAGTCTGTGCGGCATGGACACCACCGGGAACCGCGTGACGCCTGGGGAGCGTCCACGTCCCCGGTGCGGTACGGGTGAATGCGGAACCGACCACATCCGTACTCCGGGGGGACCGGAAACCAGCCGCCGTTCCAGGCGCGCACGGGTGCGCCTGCCCGAGGAGTAATCGTTCGATGAGCGAGCACCGTCGCAAACCGCCGCAGCCGCAGGGAGGCGGACGTGCCGCGGCCCGACGCGGCCAGTCCGGCTCGTCCTCCGGCCGCCGGGCGGCACCGCGAGGCGCCACCGGGTCTCCTGCCGACTCCTATGGGTCCCATTCCTATGAGTCGGAACCCATGGGGCCGGGTGGTGAGGACCGCGCCTACGGCGGCCGTGCCGAGGCACGCCGCGCGGCGCAGCGAGGCGGCCGGCGCCGTGGCGCCGAGAACACGGGCCCCGGCGGCCGGCGCGGCGGTCCGGGCGGGGCGACCGGCCCCGGACGCGGCAGGGGCCGGGCGACGACGGCGCCCGGCAAGAAGCGGTTCATCGACTACCCCCGGGCCGGCAAGGATGGCTGGCGGCGCTGGGTGCCGTCCTGGAAGCTGGTCAGCGGGCTGTTCATCGGCTTCGTCGGCGGCCTGGTGGTGATGGTCGGCGTCGGCTACGCGATGGTGTCGATCCCGAACGAGAACGACGCGGCCAAGTCGCAGAACAACGTCTACTACTGGGCCGACGGCACCCAGATGGTGGCCACGGGCACCGGCGTCAACCGGCAGAACGTCAGCATCGACCAGATTCCCGAGGCGATGCGGTACGCGGTGATCTCCGCCGAGAACAAGTCGTTCTACGACGACTCCGGCGTCGACCCCATGGGCATCGCGCGCGCCATGGCCAACATGGCCCGGGGCGGCCAGACGCAGGGTGGCTCGACGATCACCCAGCAGTACGTGAAGAACACGTACCTGAGCCAGGAACAGACCGTCACCCGCAAGTTCAAGGAGATGTTCATCTCCATAAAGGTGGGCACGAAGCTCGACAAGGACCAGATCCTGCAGGGCTACCTGAACACCTCGTACTTCGGACGGGGCGCGTACGGCATCCAGGCCGCGGCGCAGACCTACTACGGCAAGAACGCGGTCGACCTCAAGCCGAGCGAGTGCGCCGTCCTCGCCGCGCTGCTCAAGGGCCCGACGTACTACGACCCCGCGGGCAACCAGGACCTCGACAAGACGGCGACCCCGCAGGCCAACGAGAAGCGCTCCAGGGAACGCTGGGCCTGGATCCTCGGCGAGATGCACAAGGACAAGCACCTCGGCGACGCCCAGTACAAGGAAGCCATCGCCCAGTACCCCAAGCCCGACGGCCGCAAGGCGACCAGGGGCATGACCGGCCAGGTCAGCTATCTGGTCGACACGGCGAAGAAGTACGTCATCGCCCACTCCGACATCACGGAGGCGCAGTTCGACAGGGGCGGCTACCAGATCTACACGACCTTCGAGAAGGACAAGGTCAGCGCGCTGGCCAAGGCCGTGAAGAGCGTCCAGAAGGACCGCCTCGACCCCGAGCACCGGGAGCTGGACAAGTACGTCCAGTTCGGCGCGGCCTCGGTGAAGCCCAAGGACGGCGCGATTGTCGCGCTGTACGGCGGCGACGGCTACGAGAACGGTCACTTCACCAACAACGCGGACACCTCCGGTGTCCCCGTGGGTTCGACCTGGAAGCCCTTCGTGCTCGCCGCCGCCATGGAGTACGGCACGTACAAGTCCGGCGGGCAGGGCGTCTCCCCGCTGAGCAAGTACAACGGCAACGACCACCTCAAGGTCCGCAAGCCGGACGGGACGTACTACCTCAACAAGGACAACTCCTACTTCTACCAGAACAACGAGGGTCCGCGTCCCTGGGGCTACATCACCCTGCGCAAGGCGATGGAGCAGTCCATCAACACGCCCTTCGTGCAGCTCGGTGTCGACGTGGGGATGACCAAGGTCCGGGACGTCGCCAAGCGGACCGGCATCCTCCCCCAGAGCATGTCGCAGGACCTCAACCCGTCCTTCGCCATCGGCACGTCCACGCCCAGTGCGATCCGCATGGCCGATGCCTACGCGACCTTCGCCGCGTCCGGCAAGCAGACGGAGCCGTACTCCGTGACCGCCGTCAAGCTGAACGGCACCGACGCGCCCAGCTTTGTCAAGCCGAAGCCGAAGCCCACGCAGGCGCTGGACTCCAACATCGCCAACAACATCACGGACGTCCTGGAGAACGTCATCCAGAACGGCACCGGCAAGAACGCCAAGGCTCTCGGCCGGACGGCGGCGGGCAAGACCGGCACCACCGACGAGAACAAGTCGGCCTGGTTCGTCGGCTACACCCAGCAGCTGTCGACCTCGGTGGCGATGTTCCGCGAGAACCCCAAGGACCACAAGCTGCTCTCCATGAACGGCACGGCGAACACGGATTCCATCCACGGCGGTGACATCCCGACGCTGGTGTGGACCGAGTACATGAAGGCCGCGCTCAAGGGCAAGAACGACCCGGGCTTCCCGAAGGCCACCGAGATCGGCACGGTCCAGGACCAGGCGGGCGCCCCCTCGCCGACGCCGAGCTTCACCCCCACGCCGACCCCGACGCCGACCCCGACGCCGACCCCGACCCCGAGCAAGACGACGCCCACGCCGTCTCCCTCGGCGAGCGAGACCTGCGACTTCGGGTGGGGCGACAACTGCGACGACAACGGAAACGGAAACGGCAACGGTGGTGGCGGCAACGGAGGCGGCATCGGCGGCACGGACACGGGCGGCACCGACGGAGGCACCATTCCGACGCCCTCGGGCACGGAGACCACCGGGACCGGGAACACCCGGGGCAATGGCAACGGCAACGGCGGCGACGGCGGAGGCTTCTTCGCCGGCCAGGAGGGCTAGTCCGGTTCGGGCCGGTTGGCGCGGTATGGGCCGCCAGGATCGTTTCACGTGAAACACGGGCCGTCGCACCCCCGCGGTGCGGCGGCCCGTGGCGTATTCCCGGACGGGTACGGCTTCCCGGGCGGGTACGGCAGGATGTGCCCCATGCCCAGTGCAGAGACGACGCCCGCGAGCCCGCACGAGCCCGAGTCCGTGCGGTCCGCCGTGGCAGAACCGGTACAGCCGACCAGGGAGGACGAGGTCGCCGCCGCCGGCAGTGAGCTGATCGGCGGACCCCTGGGGCGGCGCGCCCTGCTGGGCACCTCCTGGTGGACCCCGGTGCGGGTCGTGGCACTCGTGGCGATCGGCCTGTTCGCTCTCGGCCTGGTCCAGAAGGCGCCCTGCTACAACAGCGCCTGGTTCTTCGGCGCGAGCAGCCAGTACACACACGCCTGCTACTCGGACATCCCGCACCTCTACCAGGGCCGCGGCTTCGCCGACGATCTCGTGCCGTACTTCGACAAGCTGCCCGGCGACATGGACTACCTCGAATACCCGGTGCTCACCGGCCTGTTCATGGAGGTGGCCTCCTGGCTGACCCCGCACAGCGGCTCCATCCAGCACCAGGAGCGGTGGTACTGGTTCGTCAACGCCGGGATGCTGATGGTGTGCGCCGCCGTCATCGCCGTGTGCGTGGCCCGCACCCATCGCCGGCGTCCCTGGGACGCCCTGCTGGTCGCCCTGGCACCCGCCTTCGCCCTGACCGCGACCATCAACTGGGACCTGCTCGCGGTGGCGCTGACGGCCGCCGCGATGCTGATGTGGGCGCGCGGCCGGGCCCTGGCCTTCGGCGTCCTCCTGGGCCTTGCCACGGCCGCCAAGCTGTATCCCTTCCTGCTGCTCGGCCCGCTGCTGGTGCTGTGCTGGCGGGCCGGGAAATGGCGCGCGTTCTTCCAGGCCCTGGCCGGCGCGGTGGGCGCCTGGCTCGTGGTGAACCTGCCCGTGATGCTCACGCACGACGCGACGGGCTTCCACATCCGCGAGGGGTGGGCGAAGTTCTACACCTTCAGCAAGGAGCGCGGCGTCGACTTCGGTTCCTTCTGGCTGATCTGGGCGCAGAACTCCAGCGACCCGCCCACCACCGCCTTCGTGAACAACGCGGCCACCGTGCTGGTGGTGGTGTGCTTCCTCGGCATCGCCGCTCTGGCGTTCACCGCACCGCGCCGGCCACGCTTCGCCCAGCTCGCCTTCCTGATGGTGGCCGCCTTCGTCCTCACCAACAAGGTCTACTCGCCGCAGTACGTCCTGTGGCTGGTGCCGCTGGCGGTCCTCGCCCGGCCCAAGTGGCGGGACTTCCTGATCTGGCAGGCGTGCGAGGTGGCCTACTTCCTGGGCATCTGGATGTACCTCGCCTACACGACCAGCGGAGACGCCCACAAGGGGCTGCCGACCCAGGGCTACCACTGGGCGATCGTGGTGCACCTGCTGGGCACGCTGTACCTGTGTGCCGTCGTCGTACGGGACATCCTCATGCCGGAGCGGGACGTGGTGCGCCGCTCCGGGGACGACGATCCCTCGGGCGGGGTGCTCGACGGCGCGGCGGACGTGTTCGCGCTCGGAGCGCCGGCCGGCCCGCCGGCGCATGCCGACCGGCTCGGGGCACCTCCGGTGGACTGGGGCCGCCCCGGAACCCCGTCCCCCGACGACCGCGCGCTCTGAGACCGGCGCACGCCCCGACGGCGTGGGGCACGCGCACAGAAGGCCGTATCCGGCACCCCGGATACGGCCTTCCCGCTGTGGTGACCCGCCTCAGCGGTCCACGATGCGGTCGAACTGGGTCGTGGTGTGCCGCAGGTGGGCCACCAGCTCGTCGCCGACCTGCGGCTCGGGAGCGTCCGAGGGCACGAAGAGGATCGACACCTGCATGTGCGGCGGCTCGGCGAACCAGCGCTGCTTGCCGCCCCAGACGAACGGGGAGAGGTTCCGGTTGACCGTGGCCAGTCCGGCCCGGGCGACGCCCTTGGCGCGCGGCATGACGCCGTGCAGGGCCTTCGGGGCCTCCAGGCCCACGCCGTGCGAGGTACCGCCCGCCACGACCACCAGATAGCCGTCGGAGGCCGCCTTCTGCTGGCGGTAGCCGAACCGGTCACCCTTCGCCACGCGCGTGACGTCCAGGACCGCGCCGCGGTACTCGGTGGCGTCGTGGTCCCCGAGCCACAGCCGCGTGCCGATACGGGCGCGGAACCGGGTCTGCGGGAACTGCTGCTGGAGGCGGATCAGGTCCTCCGCCTTGAGGTGGCTGACGAACATCGTGTGCAGCGGCAGCCGCGCCGCGCGCAGCCGGTCCATCCAGCCGATGACCTCCTCGACGGCGTCCGAGCCGTCGGTGCGGTCCAGCGGCAGATGGATGGCGAAGCCCTCCAGCCGGACGTTCTCTATGGCCTGGTGCAGCTGCGGCAGGTCGTGCTCGCTGACACCGTGCCGCTTCATCGAGGACATCACCTCGATGACGACACGGGCGCCCACGAGACCGTAGACCCCGTCGACGGAGGACACCGAGCGGACGACCCGGTCGGGCAGCGGCACGGGCTCCTCGCCGCGCCGGTACGGCGTCAGCACCAGCAGGTCGCCGCCGAAGAAGTCCTTGATGCGCGCGGCCTCGTACGTCGTGCCGACGGCCAGCAGGTCGGCACCGAGCCGTGTGGCCTCCTCCGACAGCCGTTCGTGTCCGAAGCCGTAGCCGTTGCCCTTGCAGACCGGGACGAGTCCTGGGAACTGCTCCTGCACGTGCTTGTGGTGCGCCCGCCAGCGCGCGGTGTCGACGTAGAGCGTGAGCGCCATGGCCGGACCCGGGACCTTTCTCGTGGCTGCGGTGGATCTGAGAGGGGAGAACTGTGAAGGCTATGGAATCAAACGCCCGCGCGGCTCAGCGGCGCGACATGTAGATGTCGAGCGCCTTGTGGAGCAGCTTGTTCAGCGGGAAGTCCCATTCGCCGAGGTACTCGGCGGCCTGGCCGCCGGTACCCACCTTGAACTGGATCAGGCCGAAGAGGTGGTCGGTCTCGTCCAGCGAGTCGGAGATGCCTCGGAGGTCGTAGACGGTGGCACCCATCGCGTAGGCGTCGCGCAGCATCCGCCACTGCATCGCGTTCGACGGCCGCACCTCGCGTCCGATGTTGTCGGAGGCGCCGTAGGAGTACCAGACGTGCCCGCCGACGATCAGCATCGTCGCCGCGGAGAGGTTCACGCCGTTGTGGCGCGCGAAGTACAGCCGCATGCGGTTGGGGTCCTCGGTGTTGAGGGCGGTCCACATGCGCTGGAAGTACGACAGCGGGCGCGGCCGGAACTGGTCGCGGACGGCCGTGATCTCGTACAGCCGCTGCCACTCGGGCAGGTCCTGGTAGCCGCCCTGGACGACCTCGACACCAGCCTTCTCGGCCTTCTTGATGTTGCGGCGCCACAGCTGGTTGAAGTTCTTGTGGACCTCTTCCAGGGAGCGGTTGGCCAGCGGCACCTGGTAGACGTAGCGGGGCTGCACGTCGCCGAAGCCGGCGCCGCCGTCCTCCCCCTGCTGCCAGCCCATGCGGCGCAGCTTGTCGGCCACCTCGAAGGCGCGCGGCTCGATGAAGTCTGCCTGCAGATCGCGCAGCCGCTTGACGTCCGGGTCCTGGATGCCCCGCTTGATCGTGTCCGCGTTCCAGCGGCGGATGATCACGGGCGGGCCCATCTTCACGGAGAAGGCACCCTGCTGCTTCAGGTGCGCCAGCATGGGCTGGATCCAGTCGTCCAGGTTCGGCGCGTACCAGTTGATGACCGGGCCCTCGGGGAGGTAGGCGAGGTAGCGCTTGATCTTGGGCAGCTGGCGGTAGAGGACCAGGCCCACGCCGACCATGTGGCCGCTCTTGTCGAACCAGCCGAGGTTCTCCGAGCGCCACTCCGCCTTGACATCGGCCCAGGCCGGGACCTGCATGTGGCTCGCCGCCGGCAGGCTCTGGATGAAGGCCAGATGCTGCTCGCGACTGATGGTCCTCAGGGTCAGGGTCATTCGGGGCGCTCCTCGGGCTGGTGTGTCCCCATGGGTTCAGGGGCTCCGGCTCTCGCGCCGAAGCCTACTGCGCCTCGCGAGCGCCCCGACTGGGCATACGGGCCTTCGCCCCGGGGAGTCAGCCGACGACACCGCCGAACAGACCCCCGTGCGCCATGCCGATGAGGAAGCCGACCCCCGCGGCACCGAGGCCCAGGATCAGGCCGAACCGCTCCCGTGTCGTCACCGAGATCCACTGTCCGTACACGCCGGTGCACAGCGCCGCCAGGCCCGCCCACGACGTCAGCAGGTGGAGGCTGTGGAAGAAGGCCGTGATGAAGGACAGCACACCCAGGACGAGCGTCACCGCCATCAGGGCGTCCTGCAGCGGATGAGGCTTGCCGTCCGAGGCGAAGAGGGAGCCGGCGGTGTTGGGTTGCAATGCCTGTGTCATGGGCACCTCCTGCGGAAGGCGGCGCATCGTAGCGCCGCACACACCCGTTGTGTACAGATTGTCCGTCCCGGCGGCCGGATTTCAACCGGAAGCGGGTGTGCGGGTAGTCTGTACCGTCTGCACCGGTGTCTGCCCAGACCTGTACGGGTCACACTGACCGGCTCCCCCGAGGAGACTCGATTGTCAGTGGCGGTCGATACCGTTGCGTACGCATCACAACCCTCCTGCCACGGAACGACCGTGGCCGCTGAGTCCAAAGGAGGTGGGTTCCACATGCGTCACTACGAGGTGATGGTCATCCTCGACCCCGATGTCGAGGAGCGTGCGGTCTCCCCGCTGATCGAAAACTTCCTGTCCGTCGTCCGTGACGGTGGCGGCAAGGTCGAGAAGGTCGACACCTGGGGCCGTCGTCGTCTCGCCTACGAGATCAAGAAGAAGCCCGAGGGCATCTACTCGGTCATCGACCTGCAGGCCGAGCCTGCGGTCGTCAAGGAGCTCGACCGCCAGATGAACCTGAACGAGTCGGTCCTGCGGACCAAGGTCCTCCGCCCCGAGACCCACTGAGCCCCGCGCTCAGCTGATCCCGGGATTCGAGTAGCAGCAACCAAGCAGCCAGAGCAGCAAACCCGCCGAGAGGTTCCCCCATGGCAGGCGAGACCGTCATCACGGTCATCGGCAATCTTGTCGACGACCCCGAGCTGCGCTTCACCCCGTCCGGTGCGGCGGTCGCGAAGTTCCGCGTCGCGTCCACTCCCCGCACCTTCGACCGTCAGACGAACGAGTGGAAGGACGGCGAAAGCCTCTTCCTGACCTGCTCGGTCTGGCGTCAGGCGGCGGAGAACGTCGCCGAGTCGCTCCAGCGAGGCATGCGCGTCATCGTGCAGGGCCGGCTGAAGCAGAGGTCCTATGAGGACCGCGAGGGCGTCAAGCGCACGGTCTACGAGCTGGACGTCGACGAGGTCGGCCCCAGCCTGCGCAACGCCACGGCCAAGGTCACCAAGACCGCCGGTGGCGGTGGCCGCGGTGGCCAGGGCGGTTACAGCGGTGGCGGTGGCGGCCAGGGCGGCGGCTGGGGCGGTGGCCCCGGCGGCGGTCAGGGCGGCGGAGCTCCGGCCGACGACCCCTGGGCCACCGGCGCTCCCGCCGGTGGCGGCAACCAGGGAGGCGGCGGCTGGGGCGGCGGCTCCGGCTCCGGCGGCGGTGGCGGCTACTCGGACGAGCCCCCCTTCTAAGCCTTCGGGCCAGGCCTTCCGGGCCGGTCCGGGCCGAGGGTGGGTCGTACCCCCACTTCTTGATCACACAGGAGAATCACCATGGCGAAGCCGCCTGTGCGCAAGCCGAAGAAGAAGGTCTGCGCTTTCTGCAAGGACAAGGTCACGTACGTGGACTACAAGGACACGAACATGCTGCGGAAGTTCATTTCCGACCGCGGCAAGATCCGTGCCCGCCGCGTGACCGGCAACTGCACGCAGCACCAGCGTGACGTCGCCACGGCCGTCAAGAACAGCCGTGAGATGGCGCTGCTGCCCTACACCTCCACCGCGCGATAAGGGAAGGGTGACCGACTCATGAAGATCATCCTCACCCACGAGGTCTCCGGCCTCGGTGCCGCGGGCGACGTCGTCGACGTCAAGGACGGTTACGCTCGCAACTACCTGATCCCGCGGAAGTTCGCTATCCGCTGGACCAAGGGTGGCGAGAAGGACGTCGAGCAGATCCGCCGCGCCCGTAAGATCCACGAGATCCAGACCATCGAGCAGGCCAACCAGGTCAAGGCCCAGCTCGAGGGCGTCAAGGTCCGCCTGGCCGTCCGCTCCGGCGACGCCGGCCGTCTCTTCGGTTCCGTCACCCCGGCTGACATCGCGTCCGCGATCAAGGCTTCCGGTGGCCCCGAGGTCGACAAGCGCCGCATCGAGCTGGGCGCTCCGATCAAGACCCTGGGCGCCCACGAGACGTCCGTGCGTCTGCACCCCGAGGTTGCCGCCAAGGTCAACATCGAGGTCGTCGCGGCCTGACCGCCGCATGATCGCAACGCTCGCGTGAGCCGTTGAGAGGGGCCGCATCCGTGCAGGGTGCGGCCCCTTTGGCATGCCCGGGCATTCCATGACCGAGGCGTTCACCACGGCATGTTTCACGTGAAACAGTCGACGGGCCGCCTGGTCGGCGTGCCACCGACATGGTCATGTGACCGGCGGGCGGAGTGGTCAGCGGGTCGCGCCCGTCACGATCCAGCGGCCCGATCGCGTCCGCAGCCACAGGGTCAGCATGCGAACCGTCATCATGAGGGCCATCGCCGACCACACCGCGGTGAGCCCGCCGCCGAGCGTGGGCACCAGCAGGGCCACCGGGGCGAACACCACCAGGGTGGCGACCATCGCCCATGCCAGATAGGGCCCGTCGCCCGCGCCCATCAGGACCCCGTCCAGGACGAAGACGATCCCGCAGACCGGTTGTGCCAGGGCCACGAGCAGCAGGGCCGGCAGCGCGGCGTCCTTCACTCCGGAGTCACCGGTGAACAGCGGCAGGAAGAGCGGCCGGGCGACGACGACGAGCATGCCCAGCACGACACCGGTCGCGATGCCCCACTGGACCATGCGGCGACAGGCCTGGCGTGCCCCTTGGGCGTCGTCCGCGCCGAGGTAGCGACCGATGATGGCCTGTCCCGCGATCGCTATCGCGTCGAGCGCGAAGGACAGCAGGTTCCACAGCGAGAGGATGATCTGGTGCGCGGCGATGTCGGCGTCACCGAGTCGTGCCGCGACCGCCGTGGCGATCATGATCATCACCCGCAGGGAGAGCGTACGGACCAGGAGGGGGACCCCGGCCTGGGCCGAGGCCCGGATACCGGCGGCGTCGGGCCGGAGGGAGGCGCCGTGCCGGTGGGCTCCCCGGACCACCACCGTCAGATAGACGGCGGCCATGCCGCACTGCGCGATGACCGTCCCCCAGGCCGAACCGGTGATGCCGAGCCCGGCGCCGTAGACGAGTCCGACGTTGAGGGCGGCGTTGGCGACGAACCCGGCGACGGCGACGTAGAGCGGGGTCCGGGTGTCCTGCAGGCCGCGCAGCACGCCGGTCGCGGCCAGGACGATGAGCATCGCGGGGATGCCCAGCGAGGAGACGCGCAGATAGCTGGTGGCGTAGGGCGCCGCGGTGGGCGAGGCGCCGAAGAGATCCACGATGCCGGGGGCCAGCGGAAGGACGACGGCGATGACGGCGAGGCCGAGCAGCAGCGCCAGCCAGATGCCGTCCATGCCCTGCCGGATCGCCGCCGCGAGATCACCGGCGCCGACGCGACGGGACACGGCGGCGGTGGTGGCGTAGGCGAGGAAGACGAAGACGCTCACGGCGGTTGTCAGAAGCGCCGAGGCGACACCGAGACCGGCGAGCTGGGCGGTCCCGAGGTGGCCGACGATCGCACTGTCGGCCATGACGAAAAGCGGCTCGGCGACCAGGGCACCGAAGGCCGGGACGGCCAGCGCGACGATCTCTCGGTCGTGCCGCCGCCGGACGGCCTGGGGGATCTCTGGGGCCTGTGTCATGCGCATCAATCTAATCGTCCACAGGTAAGTGACGCAACCGCTTGGTGATCCTTACCTCTCCTCTCGGGGCGTGTCCTTTCGGGTACCGTTCGAAGTGATCTTGGCCCGACTGCGGAAGTTTTTCTTCTGCACAGCCGGTGGATCGTAAAAGGGCAGATCAGGGCTGTGGTGCCGAGAAGATCGAGGGCTTGTTCACAGGGCTGTCCACCGGGTCGTGCACAGGTTTCGGCGAGTTCTCCACAGCATCGGGCCGGTCGTCCACATGGCCTGTGGATAACCAGATTGGCTGACGGTGCCGACGGGCCTACCGTGGTGCGGCGCCCACTCCTTCCCACGGCCCGGCGAGTGACCCTCTTCCGGCCCGGGAACCGCCACGAATCCGACGCGCGAGAACCGGAGCAGGGCTTCTCGATTTGTCAGTGTCGTGCCGTACAAAAGAGGCCACGGCGAGGTCCGCCGTGCGGACGGGAGGAGGTGGCTCGGTGAGCATTTCCGAGCCCTTGGACGATCCGTGGGCCGACAGCGGACCCAGCGATCGTCTGCCGGCCTCCCGCCGGCGGGGTGACGGCGGCCGTGGGCGGGACGAGCAGCACGACCGGGGCCGCGAGAGCGGGTCATGGGACGGCGGCGCCGCCTTCGAGCGCGTTCCGCCGCAGGATCTGGACGCCGAGCAGTCCGTGCTGGGCGGCATGCTGCTGTCCAAGGACGCCATCGCCGACGTCGTGGAGATTCTCAAGGGCCACGACTTCTACAAGCCCGCGCACGAGACGATCTACCAGGCCATCCTGGACGTCTACGCCAAGGGCGAGCCAGCGGACCCGATCACCATCGCCGCCGAGCTGACCAAGCGCGGCGAGATCAACAAGGTCGGCGGCGCCGCGTATCTGCACAGCCTCGTCCAGACCGTCCCGACGGCGGCCAACGCCGAGTACTACGCGGAGATCGTCCACGAGCGGGCCGTCCTGCGCCGCCTCGTTGAGGCCGGTACGCGCATCACACAAATGGGTTATGCGGCCGACGGTGACGTGGACGAGATCGTCAACCGCGCGCAGGCCGAGATCTACGCCGTCACCGAGCAGCGCACCAGCGAGGACTACCTCCCGCTCGGCGACATCATGGAGGGCGCCCTCGACGAGATCGAGGCGATCGGCTCGCGCAGCGGCGAGATGACGGGTGTGCCCACCGGGTTCACCGACTTCGACTCCCTCACGAACGGCCTCCACCCCGGCCAGATGATCGTCATCGCGGCCCGTCCTGCCATGGGTAAGTCGACCCTCGCGCTGGACTTCGCGCGGGCGGCGTCGATCAAGCACAACCTGCCGAGCGTGATCTTCTCGCTCGAAATGGGGCGCAACGAGATCGCGATGCGCCTGCTGTCCGCCGAGGCCCGGGTCGCCCTGCACCACATGCGGTCCGGCACGATGACCGACGAGGACTGGACACGCCTCGCCCGCCGGATGCCGGACGTGTCGGCCGCGCCCCTCTACATCGACGATTCCCCGAACCTGTCGATGATGGAGATCCGTGCCAAGTGCCGGCGTCTGAAGCAGCGCAACGACCTGAAGCTGGTCGTCATCGACTACCTCCAGCTGATGCAGTCCGGCGGGTCCAAGCGCGCCGAGAGCCGTCAGCAGGAGGTCTCGGACATGTCCCGTAACCTCAAGCTGCTCGCCAAGGAGCTGGAGATCCCGGTCATCGCGCTCTCCCAGCTCAACCGTGGTCCCGAACAGCGCACCGACAAGAAACCGATGGTCTCCGACCTGCGTGAGTCCGGCTCCATCGAGCAGGACGCCGACATGGTCATCCTGCTGCACCGCGAGGACGCGTACGAGAAGGAGTCCCCGCGCGCGGGCGAGGCCGACCTGATCGTCGCCAAGCACCGAAACGGCCCCACGGCCACCATCACGGTCGCCTTCCAGGGCCACTACTCCCGCTTCGTGGACATGGCCCAGACCTGACCGGCCGACGCGTAGGTCCGTCCTTGATGGAGGAGGCCGCCTTCCACGGGCGGCCGTTCCGGATCGGGACGGTCTTCGTTCACAGTGCCAACCCCATCGGTGCCGGAACCGTCGTGCGGGCGCTCACCCGCTGGAACTACCGAGTCCGGTGGGCGACGGCGTAGAGGGGCCGGCACGGAGGGCTCCGGCATACGCGGTCGCCCGGGCAGGGGAAATGGATTCGACGGCCGCTGTCGTCACCGGGTGGACTGGGGGCATGACGACACATCAGGAAGCCCTGTTGCCGGCCACCCGGCGCGCGTTGCTGCATCGGATCGCCGTCGCGCAGGCCGAAGGGCGGGCTCCCTCGCTGGTGGCGGCCGTGGTGCGGGACGGGCAGGCCGTGTGGCACGGGGCGCGGACCTGCGTGGGCGGGCACGCACCGGACGAGACCGTGCAGTACCGGATCGGGTCCATCACCAAGACCTTCACCGCCGTGCTGGTACTGCGGTTGCGTGATGAGGGTCTGCTCGATCTCGGCGATCCGCTGGAGAAGCACCTGCCGGGCACCGGCGTGGGGGAGGCGACCGTCGCGGAACTGCTCGCCCACACCGCGGGGCTGGCCGCCGAGACCCCCGCCCCTTGGTGGGAGCGGACCCCCGGCTCGCTGCGGCCCGAGCTGAGCGATGTGCTGGGCGAACAGCCCCTGCTGCACCCCGCCGGCCGACGGCACCACTACTCCAATACGGGCTACACCCTGCTCGGCGCCCTGGTGGCGGAGATGCGCGGCGCCGCTTGGGAGGACGTGCTGCGCGACGAGATCCTGGAGCCGCTCGGCCTGCACCGGACGAGCACGCGGCCCCAGGCACCGCACGCGGGCGGGTGGGCCGTGCATCCGTGGGCCGACGCGCTGCTGCCCGAGGTGGTGGAGGACCTGGGCCGGATGGCACCGGCCGGCCAGCTCTGGTCGACGACCGGGGACCTGGCGCGGTTCGCCGCGTTTCTGGCCCGGGGGGACGACCGGGTCCTCGGCGCGCGGTCGGTGGCGGAGATGCGGACCCCCGCGGCCCCGGCCGAGAGCGCGGACGTGGTGGACGGGGTCACGTACGGCCTCGGGATGCAGATCCGGCACCGGAACGGCCGGCTGCTCGTCGGGCACTCCGGTTCGCTGCCGGGCTTCCTGGCGAACCTGAGCATCAGCGTGGAGGACGACGTCGCCGCGGTGGTGCTCACCAACTGCACCAGCGGGCCGCTGCCGAGTGCCGTGGCGGCGGACCTGGTCCGGATCGTCGCCGAGGCGGAACCCCGCATCCCCGAACCCTGGCGCCCCCTGCGCGAGGTCGATCCGGCGGTGCTGGAGCTGGTGGGGCAGTGGTACTGGGGCACCCAGGCGTTCGGCCTGCGTGCGACCGCCGACGGCCTGCTCTCCCTGGCACCGCTGACCGGGGGAGGCCGCAAGGCCCGCCTCCGCGCCAACGGCGACGGCACCTGGACCGGGCTGGAGGGCTACTACGCCGGTGAGCTGCTGCGGCCCGTGCGGCGTCCGGACGGTTCCCTGAGCCATCTCGATCTCGGCTCGTTCGTGTTCACTCGGCAGCCGTACGACCCCGAGGCCCCGGTGCCCGGTGGCGTGGACCCGGAGGGATGGCGGGGCATCGGTTAGCCCTTGACCGGGCAGGGGGTGTGTTTCACGTGAAACACACCCCCTGGGCCGTTCTGGCGGCCTGCGGCACGGTCAGAGCCGCAGTTTGAAGCCTTCGTGCGAGGCAGTGAAGCCCAGTCGTTCGTAGAAACGGTGGGCGTCGGTGCGCGTCTTGTCGGACGTGAGCTGCACCATCCGGCAGTCGAGCCGCCGGGAGGTGTCGATCGCCCACTCGATCAGCCGGCTGCCCAGCCCACTGCCCCGTTCGTCGGCGTGGATGCGCACGGCCTCGACGAGCGCGCGGGTGGCGCCCCGGTGCGAGAGCCCCGGGATGATCGTGAGTTGCAGGGTTCCGATCACGCGGCCTTCGCGCACGGCGACGACGAGGTGCTGGTTCGGGTCGGCGACGAGCCGTTCCAGTGCGGCGCGGTATGGCGTCAGGTCGTCGGGCGACTCGCGCTGGGCACCGAGCGGATCGTCGGCGAGCATCGCGACGATCGCCGGGAGGTCGTCGGCGGTAGCGGCGCGTATTTCAAGATCTCCCATGTGCGCACCCTATGCGGGCACGCTCAGCGACTCCACCACCCGGACCAGCGGGGCGAGTTCGGGGTTCTGGGCGGCGGCGTCCAGCGCCTCGCGCAGGGCGGCGTCATTGGTGGGCCGCGCCTCCTCCAGCAGGCGCAGGCCGGCCTCGGTGACGTTGGTGTAGATGCCGCGCCGGTCGGTGGGGCAGAGGTAGCGCTCGAGCAGGCCGCGGTTCTCCAGCCGGGTCACCAGGCGGGTGGTGGCGCTCTGGCTGAGGACGACCGCGTCGGCGACCTGCTTCATCTGCAGATGCCCGCCCTCACCGGTGTGCTGCCTGCTGAGCACGTCCAGCAGTGAGTACTCGCGCACGCTGAGGTCGTGCTTGGCCTGCAGGGCGCGCTCGATGTGCGCCTCGATCCTTCCGTGCAGAGCGGAAAGGGCGCACCAGCCCTGGGCGAGGGCGGTGAGCGAGGGGTCCGTCGCTGTCATGTGGCGTTTCCTCCGTCCCGGAGCGGCTCCACCACAAGAGTAGAGCACCGGCGCAATAGTCGGCAGTTGCATTTAGCCAGCGTCTGCAATTATTGTGAAAGCACGCAAAGCGCTCCTGCAATCGCTGGAAGGGTACCCCCCATGCCTCTCGCGCTCCTGGCCCTCGCGATCGGGGCCTTCGGAATCGGAACGACCGAGTTCGTGATCATGGGCCTGCTGCCCGAGGTCGCGGACGACTTCGGGGTCTCCATCCCCACGGCGGGCCTGCTCGTGACCGGCTACGCCCTCGGCGTGGTCATCGGTGCCCCGATCATGACCGTGCTCGGCACCAAGGTCCCGCGCAAGCGCATGCTGATGCTGCTCATGGGCCTCTTCGTCGCCGGAAACCTGCTCTCCGCCGTCGCCCCGGCCTTCGCGGTCATGTTGCTCGGGCGCGTGATCGCCTCCCTCGCCCACGGCGCCTTCTTCGGCATCGGCTCGGTCGTCGCGGCGGAACTGGTCGCACCGCACAAGAAGGCCGGCGCCATCGCCATGATGTTCACCGGTCTGACCGTCGCCAATGTCGTCGGCGTCCCGCTGGGCACGCTCATCGGGCAGAGCATCGGCTGGCGCGTCACCTTCGGCATCGTCGCCGGCCTCGGCGTCATCGGGCTCGCCGGTATCGCCAAGCTCGTCCCCGAGCTGCCCAGCCCCGAGGGTGTGCGGCTGCGCCACGAGCTGGCCGCCTTCAAGAACGCCCAGGTCCTGCTCGCCATGGCGATGACCGTCCTCGGGTTCGGCGGAGTCTTCGCGGCCATCACCTACATCGCTCCGATGATGACCCACATCGCCGGGTTCTCCGACGGCTCGGTGACCTGGCTGCTGGTCCTGTTCGGCCTCGGCATGGTCGGCGGCAACCTCGTCGGCGGCAAGTTCGCCGACCGCGCCCTGATGCCGATGCTGTACGTCTCCCTGGGCGCCCTGGCCGTCGTCCTGGCGCTGTTCACGTTCACCGCGCACAACAAGATCGCGGCCGCCGTGACCATCGCGCTGATCGGCGCCCTGGGCTTCGCCACCGTGCCGCCGCTGCAGAAGCGCGTCCTCGACCAGGCGCACGGCGCCCCGACGCTCGCGTCCGCAGTGAACATCGGCGCCTTCAACCTGGGCAACGCCCTGTCCGCCTGGCTCGGCGGCGTGGTGATCGCCGCCGGCTTCGGCTACACGTCCCCCAACTGGGTCGGTGCCGTCCTCGCCGCCGCCGCCCTGCTGCTCGCCGTCCTCTCCGCCGCCCTGGAGCGCCGCGACGGCGCGCGCGGCAGCGTGGTCGCCTCCGGGACGCAGGCGGACCGGGCCCCCGCCCACCACTGAGCAGTCCGCTCCGCGGGCGCCTCGCCCCGTATCCCCCGCAGACGTCCGTACCGGGGCCCACGCTCCGGTACGGCGAGCACTCACCCAGCACCATCCAAGGAGACAGCTCCATGAGCACCACCGCCGTCATCCCACTCACCACCGAGGACGCCGAGCTGCTCGTCACCACGGCCCGCCGGGCGGCCGAGGACTCCGGAGTCACCGTCAGCGTCACCGTTCTGGACGCCGGCGGCCACCTGCTCGCCTTCCGCCGGGACGACCGGGCCGTGCTGATCTCCGGCGAGACCAGTACCCGCAAGGCCTACACGGCGCTCCAGCTGAACGCGCCCACCGCCGACCTCGTCGCCGCCGTCCAGCCCGGCGGCGCGTTCCACACCCTGCCCACGGCCCTCGACCGCCCCCTGCTCTTCATCGCGGGCGGCCTGCCCGTCCACCGGGACGGCCGGCTGATCGGCGCGATCGGCGTCGGCGGCGGTGCGCCGGAGCAGGACCACGGGATCGCCGCCGCGGCCGTACAGGCGCTCGCCTGACCTGCCGGTCGGACCCGGTCACGCCGGCCCCGCCGCTCCGAGCGGCGGGGCCGGCGCGCGTCGAACGGCTCAGCCGGCGGCGACCGTCAGCGGGGCGAACCGCCGGGTCCAGTCCCCCGGCAGCTCGGTGATGCCGTAGGTCATCACCGAGTTGAAGGCCACGGAGGCCAGGCCCCGCTCCTTCGCCCAGTCCAGCAGCTCTCCGTGACGCACGTCGATGTCGGTGCGCAGCGGGCGCTCGGTACGGGCCGCCAGCGAGGCGATCAGCGCCTTGGCGGTCTCCGTGTCCCTCGCGATCAGCGGGCCGACCACATGGGTGTCCATGTTGGGCCACGCGGCGGTGTAGCCGATGAGCCGGCCTCCCTCCTCGGCGACCCGCAGCTGATCGGCGAAGGCGGGCAGCCGGGTGATGAGAGGAGTGCGATCGGCGCCGAACACCTCCTCGTCGAGGCGCACGATCGCCGGGAGGTCCTCCGCGGTGGCAGCCCGCGTGACGACCCCGGACTCCGGGCCGCCGGGAGCGAAGCGGCCCCTCAGCATCTCGGCCCGGCCCGTCACCTTGAAGCCCAGCTCTTCGTAGAGAGGCCGGCCGTCGGGGGGGGGCGTGCAGGGTCAGTGGGGTGCTCCCCATGACCGAGACGACGTGCCGCATCAAGCGGCGGCCGACCCCTTGGCGCGCATGGCGTCCGGCCACGAGGACCATGCCGATGGCGCCGAGTTCCGGCTGCCCCCACCCGCCGTACTCCGTGACGACGCACGCGGCGACGAGACCGCCCTCGGGGTCGTCGATGCCGTATCCCTTCCCGGCGGTGAGGAGGAAACCCCACTTGTGTTCCTCGCGTGGCCACCCCCGGTCTTCGGACAGGTCGGCGCAGGCGGTGAGATCGCGGAGCGTCAGGCGACGGATGGGCAGAGTGGTGAGGGAAGGAGTTGGCACGCAGGTCAGGCTGTCCGAACGGCGCCCCCGCCGTCCACCTGTTTCGATGCGGACGCACGTTCTTTTGGCCATCTCATGGGCATCCGTACAGCCGTCGGACAGCTGTGCGGTGTTTCACGTGAAACACCGACCGGCCCACTAGCCTCGGCGCCATGACGAGACTTCACCTCTTCGATCTGGACGGCACATTGCTGCACGGGACCACCGCTCCCCTGGAGATATCGCGCCAGTTGGGCCTGGAAACCGAGACGATGGCGCTGGAGCGTGAGATCGCCGGCGGACGGATCGGCCCGCCGGAGTATGCCGCGCGGGTGTACGACCTGTGGGCCGGTCTGACCGAGGCGCATGTGGGGGCCGCGTTCGAGGCGGCTCCCTGGCTGGCCCGGATCCGCGAGGTCTGGGCGCAGATCAGGAGTGCGGGTGAGTACTGCGCGGTGGTGTCCCTCTCGCCCTCCTTCTTCGTCGAACGCCTGCTGGGCTGGGGTGCCCACGCGGCCCATGGCTCCCGTTTCCCGGCCGTGCCGTTCGCCGAGCCCGTCGACCCGACGGGGGTGCTCAACGCGGCGGCCAAGGTGACCATCATGGACCGGCTCTGCGCGGAGTTCGGAGTGACCCGGTCGGACTGCGTGGCGTACGGCGACTCGTCGTCCGACAGGGATCTGTTCGCCGCCGTGCCGGTGTCCGTGGCGGTCAACGCCGATGCCCACCTGGCGGGTCTCGCCACCCACTCCTACACGGGACGGGACCTGTGGGGAGCCTATGAACTGGTGGGACTGACACGGTAGTCGCCGTACCGACCAGACGACGTTCGAGGCGAGGGCACACCATGGACGCTGCGATCAGCACGCCGGGGGAGAACGGCAAGCCGGACGGGGAGGGCTGGTTCACGCCGCGCACGGCACCCCCGTCTCGGCCACCGGACGCTCAGGAGAGTGCGGACGCCCGCCTCATCCGGCGCACGCTGACCGAGATCACTCCCGTCGCCGACCAGGTCACCTCCTACTTCTACGCACTCCTGTTTGTCCGGCACCCCGAACTGCGCTCCCTGTTCCCGGCCGCGATGGACGTCCAGCGGGAGCGCCTGCTGAAGGCGCTGCTCACCGCGGCCGAGCACCTGGACGACACCCCGGCCCTCCTCGGCCACCTGCGCGGCCTGGGGCGCGGACACCGCAAGTACGGGGCGCGTGCCGAGCACTATCCGGCCCTGGGCGAGTGCCTCATCGGCGCACTGAGCAGGTACGCCACCGCCGTCTGGGACCCCGGGACCGAAGCCGCCTGGGTACGGGCCTACACCCTGTTCTCCCAGGTCATGATCGACGCGGCGGCGGAGGACGAACTGCGTGGCCCGGCATGGTGGCAGGCCGAGATCGTCGGCCACGACCTGCGCGCCCCCGACATCGCGGTCCTCACCGTCCGGCCCGACCAGCCCTACCCCTTCCTCGCTGGCCAGTACACCAGCGTGGAGACCCCGTGGTGGCCCCGGGTGTGGCGGCACTACTCCATCGCCTGCGCGCCCCGCTCGGACGGACTGCTCGTGTTCCATGTGAAGGCCGTCCCGGCGGGCTGGGTGTCCAACGCCCTGGTGCACCGGGCCCGGCCCGGCGACGAGATCCGTCTCGGGCCGCCGGCCGGCTCGATGACCGTCGACCACACCACGGACAGCGGACTGCTCTGCCTGGGCGGCGGCACCGGCATAGCCCCCATCAAGGCCCTGGTGGAGGACGTGGCCGAGCACGGCGAGCGCCGGCCGGTCGAGGTCTTCTACGGCGCCCGCACCGATCACGGTCTGTACGACCTCGACACCCTGCTCAGGCTCCGGCGGATCCATCCCTGGCTGTCGGTCCGGACCGTCACGGACGAGCAGACCCGGCTCCCCGACGCCGTACGAGCGCACGGGCCGTGGCCCGGGTACGACGCCTACCTCTCGGGCCCGGCCGCGATGATCCGCAGCGGTGTCGACACGCTCCGGGGCATCGGCGTCCCGCCGGGCCGCATACGGCACGACTCGGTGGAGGACCTGCTCGCCGGCGCGTACTGAGGGCGCTCAGCCGAGGTCGGGGGCGTGCATGGCACGTACGCCCTCGATGTTCCCGTCCAGGTAGTGGCGCAGGGACAGCGGGACTAGGTGGACGGAGGCGATGCCGACACGGGTGAACGGGACACGGACGATCTCGTACTCCCCGGCCGGTTCGTCCACTTCGGGGCCGTGCCGCAGGGCGGGGTCCATCGACTCCAGCCGGCAGACGAAGAAGTGCTGCACCTTCACACCGGTCGTGCCGCAGTCCTCACCGATGTGCTCCACCGTGTCCACGAAACACGGCACCACGTCGGTGATCTTGGCGCCGAGTTCCTCGTACACCTCCCGGTGCAGGGCGTCCACGACGGTCGAGTCCCCGGGCTCGACCCCGCCACCGGGGGTGACCCAGTAGGGATCGACGCCGGGCTTGGTGCGCTTGATCAGGATCAGGTCGTCACCGTCCAGGAGAACGGCGCGGGCGGTGCGCTTGACCACGGGTCGGACGGTCATGGGAGAAATGTGGCCCCGCTGGTTCCACGTGAAACATCGCAAAGCGCCACGGGCCGACCACTGCGGGCGCCACCCCACCCGGGCGGCGTCAGTACCAGGCCGCGGCCGCGCACCGGAGCCACTCGTGGGCCCGTGCCACGTGGGGCAGGGCGAGGGTGCCGGTCCGCACCACCAGGAAGTACGTGCGCAACGGCGGCACCAGCGGGTCGAGCAGGGTGACGATCGCGCCCCGCTCCAGGGCCGGCGCGCACAGATAGCGGGGCAGCACCGCGAGCCCGGCACCGGCGATCACACAGGAGAGCACGGCCCGCAGGTCGGGGGCGATCACCGTGCCCGTGGCGGCCGGCCGGCAGTCGAAGACGGAAGCCCAGTAGCGCGAGACGAGCGGAAGCGACTCGTGGACCTCCACGACGGGCAGGTCTTCCAGGACCGGAGCGCCCTTCAGCCGCACGCTGTCCGGCCCGATGCGTTCCGCCCAGTGCGGGGCGGCGACCAGTACATGCTCCTCGTCGCACAGCGGAGTGGCGGTGAGCAGGTTCCCGCGCGGACGGGCCGTGCTGACGGCCAGGTCGTGCCGGCCGCAGGCCAGCCCCTCCAGCGTTTCCTCGGCGGCGCCGAAGGAGACACGCAGCGCGAGGGCCCGGCCGTCGTCGTCGGTCAGACCGGTGAGGGCGGGCAGCACGCGTTCGGCGGTGAACTCCGGCGGGCCCGCCAGATGCAGCGTCCGCGACGCCGGGTCGTCGTCCAGTCCGCCCTCGGCTATCTCCACCAGGGCGTCGAGGTGCGGTGCGGCCCGGTGCGCGAGTTCGTCGCCGATGGTCGTCGGGGTCACCCCGCGCGCCTGACGGAGGAAGAGCGGCCTGCCGAGCTGGCGCTCCAGCGTACGGATCTGCGAGGTGACGGCGGGCTGGGAGAGGCCGAGCAGAGCGGCGGCACGGGTGAAGGAACCAGCCCGGTGCACGGTGACGAAGGTCCGCAGCAAGGCCAGATCCACGGCGTGCCCTCCCCTTTCCCTGCCTCCTCGCCCTTTCGCCGGCCGCCGGGCAGGAGCCAACTATAAATATGCCGATAGGTCCCTGTCGCTACCGTGATTGGACACTGACGCAGAGTCAACTAGCCTGGTTCGGGCGGTCTTCCCACCCGAGGACCGCAGGCGGTCCGAGCCACGAGGGGGGAGGCTCGGACCGTCCGGCAGCCGCGGCGGCCAGCCGTGCGAGGGGTTACCCGGCGGACTCGTCCAGGGCGCGCAGCACGTCGGCCACCAGGTCTTCAGGGTCCTCCGCGCCGACGGACATCCGGACGAAGCCCTCCGGCACGTCGTCCCCGCCCCAGCGGCGGCGCCGCTCGGCCGTGGACCGCACCCCGCCGAAGCTCGTCGCGTCCTCCACCAGGCGCAGGGCCTCAAGGAAACGCTCGGCACGTGCGCGCGTGGGCAGGGTGAAGGAGACGACACAGCCGTAGCGGCGCATCTGCCGCGCCGCGATCGGGTGCGAGGGGTCGTCGGGCAGGCCCGGGTAGCGCAGTCCGGAGATCTCGGGCCGCTGCCGCAGCGCCTCGGCGACCGCGAGGGCGGTGGCGTTCTGCCGGTCGACGCGCAGTTGGAGCGTGGCGATGGACCGGTGCGCGAGCCATGCCTCCATGGGCCCGGAGATCGCGCCGACGATCTTGCGCCAGCGGCGTACGGCGGCCATCGCCTCGGCGCCGCGGCCGGTGACATAGCCCAGCAGGACGTCACCGTGCCCGGTGAGCTGCTTGGTACCGCTGGCCACGGAGAAGTCGGCACCCAGTTCCAGCGGGCGCTGCCCGAGGGGGGTGGCCAGGGTGTTGTCCACGGCGACCAGCGCGCCCCGCGCGTGTGCCGCCTCCGTCAGCCGCCGGATGTCGCACACGTCGAGCCCGGGGTTCGACGGGGACTCGATCCACAGCAGCCGCGCTCCGTCCAGCGCCTCCAGCTGGGCGTCGCCGCCGGTCGGCGCGGTGCGCACCTCGATGCCGTAGGCCTCCAGCTGGGTGCCGACCATCGGCAGCACCTGGTAGCCGTCGGAGGGCAGCACGACCGCGTCCCCGGCGCGCAGCTGGGAGAACAGCACGGAGGAGATCGCCGCCATGCCGGAGGCGAAGACCAGCGTCTCGACGTCCTCCCGACCGGGGGCCTCCAGCTCGCCTATGGCGCGCTCCAGCAGGGTCCAGGTCGGATTGTCGTCACGGCCGTACGCGTACGGTCCCGACACCTCACCGGGCAGGTGGAAGTGGGCCGCGAACACCGGTCCGGGCAGGGTCGGCTCGTGCTTGACCGGCTCGGGCAGTCCCGCCCGTACCGCGCGCGTGCCGTCGCCCGTGCCGTCCTCGCTTCTCGTGCCCTCGCTCATGCGGCCCGTCCTTCCAGTTCGTCCTGTACGGCGGCGAGCAGCCCCGTACTCGCCGCCTCCACCATCTCAAGGCACTCCTCGAAGCCGTCCCGGGCCCCGTAGTACGGGTCCGGTACGTCGAGGTCGGAGCCGGCGCCGGGGTCGTAGGAGCGCAGCAGGCGGATCTTGCGCGCGTCCTCCTCGGTGGGCGCCAGCCGGCGCAGGGCCCTGAGGTGGCCGGTGTCCAGGGCTATCACCAGGTCGAGCCGGGCGAACCACGACGGCAGGAACCGGCGGGCCGTGTGCGCACTGCCGTAGCCGTGCTCCTCCAGGACCGAGACGGTGCGCGGGTCGGCCGGCTCCCCCTCGTGCCAGCCGTCCGTGCCGGCGCTGTCGACCGCCACCAGGTCATCCAGGCCGGCCTCCGCCACGCGTGCGCGGAAGACGGATTCGGCCATCGGGGAGCGGCAGATGTTGCCGGTGCACACGAAACAGACGCGGTAGGTCATGGTGCGATCAGTCCTCGTCGGGCAGGACGACGTGCAGTGCCCAGGAGACGACGGAGACGATCAGACCGCCGAGGACGGCCGTCCAGAAACCCTCCACATGGAAGCTCAGATCGAGTTTTCCGCACACCCAGGAGGTCAGCAGCAGCATCAGCGCGTTGACGACCAGGGTGATCAGCCCCAGGGTCAGGATGAACAGCGGGAAGGTGAGCACCTTCACGATCGGCTTGACCAGCCAGTTGACCAGACCGAAGATCAACGCGACGACGATCAGCGTGCCGGCCTTCTTGGCGGTGCTGTCACCGGTCAAGGTGATCTTGTCGAGCGCCCATACCGCGACCGCCAGGGCACCGGCGTTGGCGATCGTCTTGACTAGGAAATTCCTCATGTGTCTGATCGTGGCAGACCGGACGGAACCCGGCCGGATGACGGCGGGCGGGCCACGGGAGCAGGGGAGCGGCGAGCAGTGAGGCGAGGACGGCGGCGGCGATGAAGGCATTCCGGCTGGACGACCTGGAGGCGGAGCGCGCCGCCAACGAGGGTGCCTACCTGCAGTTCCTGCGCGAGCGGAACATGTCGGTCGGCTTGTACGCCCTCGACGCGGGCGGACACGACCCGCAGAAGCCGCACGGCCAGGACGAGGTGTACCTCGTGGTCAGCGGCCGGGCCTCGCTCACGGTCGGCCCGGAGACGACCCAGGTGGCACGGGGCAGCGTCGTGTACGTGCCCGCCGGGGTGCCGCACAGGTTCCACCACATCAGCGAGGATCTCAGGGTGCTCGTCGTGTTCTCTCCACCCGAGGCGTGAGTCCGGCCCCCGCGTTCCCTAGGGGACGGGTCAGGGCAGGACAAGGGATGCGAAACCCCCGCTCAGGCCCTCGCGGCCCTAGCATCGAGTGCGTATCACAGACAACGCACGAGAACGCAAAGGACGAGGCGATGCGAGAGATCTTCGCGGGGCTGCCGTGGTGGGTGAAGTGGGTCGCGGTGCCGGTCATCGCCCTGGCCGTGTTCGGCGGCCTGATAGCGAGCGTGGTCGGGTTCGTGATCGGCCTGCTGTTCAAGGCACTGGTCTTCGTCGCCCTGGTCGGCGGACTGATCTACGTCGTGCGCCGGTTCACCGGGAACTCCTCGTCCCGCAGCGGGTGGTGAGGCGTCAGGTCGCCGGTCAGCGGTGACGCGGGCGGTTCCCTCGGGGGAGGGAAGTTTCCGTCCGGAGCGGTCCGGGCGCGGTGGCGGGCCCGTTAAAGTCCGGAACCCCCCGCGGACTCCGGCTCCGCGGGAGGCGCAGACCCCGTGCTCCACCCCTCGCACGGGCTCCCCCCTCGCGCTTCGGGAGTGACCCCTTGGCCATGGTTGACACCGCACCGGCAGCACCCCCCGCACCCGCCGTCGCACCGCGTCCCTGCGCACCCCCTTACCAGCGACCGTCGTCCCCGCTCGTTCCCAGCCAGGCGGGCGCGCCCGCGGCGGGCAGCCCCGGCCCCCCGCCCGCCGCCGGCACCCGCGAGTCGCCGCCCTCCGCCGGCCGGCCGGCACCGCGCCCCCCGGCCGCGCCCGCCGCCACGCTCATCGGATCCGTCCAGCGCGCCATGCGCCTGCTGGAGACCGTCGCCTCGCACCCCTACGGCGCCCCCGCCAAACAGCTCGCCCGAGAGACCGGCCTCGCGCTGCCCACCGCCTACCACCTGCTGCGCACGCTGGTGCACGAGGGCTATCTGCACCGGGACAAGGGGCTGTTCTTCCTCGGTGCCGCCGCGGAACGGCTGGCCCACGGCGGGGCACAGCAGAAACGTCGCAGCATGGTGGCGGACACGCTCGCGCATTGGCGCGATTCGATCGGCGTGCCGTTGTACTACGCGAGGTATCGGGAGGGTGAGATCGAGGTCATGTGCGTCTCCGCCTCCCGCCAGGCACCGGCGGTCGAGGAGTGGGCGGACTTCCGTGAGACCGGCCATGCGCACGCGATCGGGCAGTGCCTGCTCTCCCAGCTGGACGAGGACGCGCGCCGCGACCATCTCGCCCGCTACCCCGTACGGCCCGTCACCCCGTACACCGTGCGGGACAATGACGCGCTCCTACGGCGGCTGGCCCGGACCGGCCGGATGGAACCGACGGTGGAGCGCCAGGAGTACGCCGTAGGGACGGTCTGCGCGGCGATCCCCATCACGGTCGGCGCGACCGCGGCCACCATGGCCATCTCGCTGCCCGCCCACCAGGCCGACCGGCTGATGCCGGCGGCCCGTCGGCTCCAGACGGAGATCGGGCGCCATCTGGGATCGCTGACACTCTCTATCAGTATCTGAAAACTCACTCCTTGTGATCCACTGTGTACGTTGAGCAAGATTTGACCACGGTCAGAGGGGTCAATCCCGGCCAGTCGACGTCATATGACGGGGTAGGCAATGCGCGAGTCCGTACAGGCAGAAGTCATGATGAGCTTTCTCGTCTCCGAGGAGCTCTCCTTCCGCATCCCGGTGGAGCTGCGCTACGAGTCCAGTGATCCCTATGCCGTGCGGCTCACCTTTCATCTCCCCGGCGACGCACCCGTCACCTGGGCGTTCGGGCGCGAGCTGCTCATCGACGGGGTCGGCCGTCCGTGCGGGGAGGGGGACGTGCGCATCTCCCCCGTCGACTCCGAGGTGCTGGGCGAGGTGCTGATCCGGCTTCAGGTCGGAGGCGACCACGCGCTCTTCCGCTCGTCGGCGCCCCCGCTCGTGGCCTTCCTCGACCGCACGGACAAGCTGGTACCGCTCGGTCAGGAGGCAGCGCTGGCCGACTTCGACGCGCACTTGGACGAGGCGCTGGACCGCATCCTGGCCGAGGAGCAGAGCGCCGGCTGAGGCGTTGTGGCAAGGGGGCCCCACCCACGCGTGCGGCGCCGTGCAGGAACGCTTCTGCGCAGCGGCGGCGGTGCCGCCGCCGTTCACCGCTTCCGGCGCCGGCCTCGGCCGCCGCGTGCCGGGGCGGACCGGGCCCCGGCGGGCGCCCCGGCCACCCCCGTCTCCGGTCCGCCCCGGTCGGCCGACACCACCAGCGCGGCCAGCGCCGTGGTGACCGGGACCGAGGCGACCAGGCCGATCGATCCCACCAGCGTGCGCACGATCTCCTCGGCCACCAGCTCGCTGTTGGCCACGGTCCCCACGCTGCTCTGCGCGACCGAGAACAGCAGCAGCAACGGCAGCGCGGCACCGGCGTAGGCGAGCACCAGGGTGTTGACCACGGACGCGATGTGGTCCCGGCCGATCCGGATGCCCGCCCGGTACAGTCCCCGCCAGCCCATCGTCGGGTTGGCCTCGTGCAGTTCCCAGACGGCCGACGTCTGGGTGACCGTCACGTCGTCCAGCACGCCGAGCGACCCGATGATGACGCCGGCCAGCAGCAGACCGCTCATGTCGATCGACGGATACAGGCCGTGGATCAGACCGGTGTTGTCGTCCGTGTTGCCGGTCAGCGCGGCCCAGCCGATGAACAGCGACCCGAGCACACCGATCAGCGCCAGCGATGTCAGCGTGCCGAGCACCGCCACCGACGTACGGGCCGACAGCCCGTGGCACAGGTACAAGGCGACCAGCATGATGGCGCTCGACCCGACCACGGCCACCAGCAGCGGGTTCGATCCCTGGAGGATCGCCGGCAGGATGAACAGCGTCAGCACCAGGAAACTGACGGCCAGGGCGACCAGCGCCATGACTCCGCGCAGCCGGCCCACCACGACCACGGCCACCGCGAAGATGCCGGCGAGCAGCGTCATGGGGAACTTGCGGTTCACATCGGTCACCGCGTACTGCAGGTTCTTCGGGGCCGAGGGTTCGTAGGCGACCACGACCTTCTCGCCCTGCGAGAGCTGGCGTGACTGGTCCGGCTGCACGATCTCGGTGAAGGTGCGGCCCTTGTCCTTGCCGGTGTCGACCCGGATCGTGGCCTTCTTGCAGGGGCCGTCGGCCTGTTGCCGGGCCGAACTGCCCTCGGCGGTGGAGGTGTCACCGGTCGGGGGCACCCCGGAGGCGTTCGCCGACGCGCAGCTCAGCTCGACGACCCGGGTGACCGTGGCCTGCTGGGTCTGCCGGTCGAAGCCGACGCCGGTGCGTTTGTGGGACGGGGTCTGTCCGGGCCAGAGCACCACGAGGCCGACCAGGACCGCCGCCGTGAAGGGCACCAGAACCGCCGCGATGACCTTGCGTAGATGCAGGGAGACGGGAGCGGCGGGGCCGTGGCTGTGACTGTGGCCGTGCGAGTGACCGTGCCCGGGAGCGGCTTCCCGGCCGCCCCCCGGGGCTTGGCGGCCGTGCCCGGTGCCCTGCTCCGAGCCGTCTCGGCGGGGCGGTTCGGGGGGCTGAGAAGGGTACTGCTCCATGCTGGTCACCGCCCGATCATCCCAAGAACGCGAGGGGGCCCACTGTTCACCGCGCCACACATGGCGCTAGCGTGGAGGCACCTTTGCACACGCGGGAGCTCGGAGCACCGGGCTGAGAGGGCGCTGACCTCCGTGGTGGCGATGTTTCACGTGGAACAAGCGGTGTTCCGCGGGAAACGTCGGCCGACGGAAACCGCTGCGTCGACCGCCGAACCTGTTACCGGGTAATGCCGGCGTAGGGAGTAGGTCTCATGACCAACAAGGACGCACGCACGCCTGCCTCCACCCAGGACGAGAAGTCCGTGGAGGCCAGGAAGTCCATCGGCTGGCACAAGGCGTATGTCGAGGGCTCGCGCCCCGACCTCCGGGTGCCGGTCCGTCAGGTGCATCTCACCAACGGGCAGTCGGTCACGCTGTACGACACATCGGGCCCGTACACCGATCCACTCGCCGACACGGACGTCCGCAGGGGCCTGCCGGCGCTGCGGGAGAACTGGGTCATCGCCCGCGGCGACACCGAGGAGTACGCGGGCCGGCCGGTCCGCCCCGAGGACGACGGGATCAAGCACACCTCGCCGCGCGGCGGGCTGCGCAACCTGGACGCGGTCTTCCCCGGACGTCCGCGCCAGCCGCGGCGGGGACGCGACGGTCAGGCGGTGACCCAGCTCGCGTACGCCCGCCGGGGCGAGATCACACCCGAGATGGAGTTCGTGGCCCTCCGGGAGAACGTCTCGCCCGAGGTGGTCCGCGAGGAGATCGCGGCGGGCCGGGCGGTGCTGCCGGCCAACGTCAATCACCCGGAGATCGAGCCGATGATCATCGGCAAGCGGTTCCTGGTGAAGGTGAACGCCAACATCGGCAACTCGGCGGTGACCTCCTCCATCGAGGAGGAGGTCGAGAAGATGACCTGGGCGACCCGCTGGGGCGCCGACACGGTCATGGATCTGTCCACCGGCCGCAACATCCACACCACCCGCGAGTGGGTGCTGCGCAACTCCCCCGTCCCCATCGGCACGGTGCCGCTCTACCAGGCGCTGGAGAAGGTCGACGGCAAGGCCGAGGAACTGACCTGGGAGATCTACAAGGACACCGTCATCGAGCAGGCCGAGCAGGGCGTGGACTACATGACGGTCCACGCGGGCGTCCGGCTGCCGTACGTTCCGCTCACCGCCAACCGCAAGACCGGCATCGTCTCGCGCGGCGGCTCCATCATGGCCGCGTGGTGCCTGGCGCACCACAAGGAGTCCTTCCTGTACGAGAACTTCGAGGAACTGTGCGAGATCCTCGCCGCCTACGACGTCACGTACTCGCTGGGCGATGGACTGCGGCCGGGCTCGATCGCGGACGCCAACGACGAGGCACAGTTCGCCGAGTTGCGCACGCTCGGGGAACTCAACCGGATCGCCAGGCGGTTCGACGTACAGACGATGATCGAGGGCCCCGGGCACGTCCCGATGCACAAGATCAAGGAGAACATCGACCTCCAGCAGGAGATCTGCGATGAGGCTCCGTTCTACACGCTCGGCCCGCTGACCACGGACGTCGCGCCGGCGTACGACCACATCACCTCCGGCATCGGTGCCGCGATGATCGCCTGGTGGGGCACGGCGATGCTCTGCTACGTCACGCCCAAGGAGCACCTGGGCCTGCCCAACAGGGACGACGTCAAGACCGGCGTCATCACCTACAAGATCGCCGCGCACGCGGCGGACCTCGCCAAGGGGCACCCCGGTGCGCAGGAGTGGGACGACGCGCTGTCCGACGCCCGCTTCGAGTTCCGCTGGGAGGACCAGTTCAACCTCGCCCTGGACCCCGACACGGCACGGGAGTTCCACGACGAGACACTGCCGGCCGAACCCGCCAAGACGGCCCACTTCTGCTCCATGTGCGGCCCCAAGTTCTGCAGCATGAAGATCTCGCAGGACATCCGGCGGGAGCACGGCGGCAGCCGGGCCGAGATCGAGGAGGGCATGGCCCAGAAGTCGAAGGAGTTCGCGGAGGCCGGCAACCGGGTGTACCTGCCCCTCGCCGACTGAGCCGGCTCGGCAGGCCGAGCCTTTCGAGGCCGGGTGGCCCGGTGCGCGGCCGGGCTACTCGGGGCGGTGCTCCGGGCCGCCGTAGTCCGGGCCCGTGTAGTCGGGGCTGGTGAAGCCGGGGCGGCCGGACGCCGTGTGGTCGCCGGGGCTGCTGAAGCCCGGCCGGTCGTAGCCCAGACGCGGTATGCGGCCGTCCGGTGCGGGCGGGACCGGGTGCCGCACGGCGGCCGGGCCGGGCGCGGCCGGCACCTCCCGGAGGAAGGGCAGGATGCCGCGCTCCAGCAGGGCGTGCCGCCAGGCATCCCTGGCCCTCTCCAGTTCCTCCTCGCCCGCCGTGTCGCGCCCGGTGTCCGCCGGGGAGCGGTGGCGCAAGGCGGCGAGCAGCAGTCCGACGGCGGCGACGAGGGTCGCCGCCGCGGTCAGCGCGCCGAAGACCCAGCCGGTGGCGAGCAGGGTCCGGGCGAGGGTCTGCCCGGGGCTCAGCGCCCGCAGGACGTAGCCGGTGAGCAGGAAGACGACCGCCGCGGCCGCGGAGAGGACGGGGGCCAGCACGGCGATGACCGCGACGGCGCCCGCGCCGGTGTCCTCGGCGGTGTCACCGGGTGCGGCGGCGGGGTCCGCGTCCGCCGGACGAGGACCTGCGGACGCGAGGTCGCCCGTGGGCGCCGGGGCGGACGGCGCCGGCTGGCGCAGGGCGTCGCGGAGTTCGGCGTAGTGCCGGTATTCGGCCGCCGCGGCCGCCGCGATCAGGGCGGAGGCGTCGAGTGCCAGGGCGCGCAGTTGCGCGGTGGTGAGCCGCTGTGCGGCAGCGGCCGGTTCCGGTCGGTGCGGGGCGGAGCGCAGCGCCTCGTCGAGCAGTCGCTCGAAGTCCCGGAGGTCCTCGCTCTTCAGGTGCTGCGGAACGCTGTTCATGTGCATCCCCCGATGCTCCGTAGGGCTTGCGGCTCCCACGTCGATGCCGTCGGGCAGAAACGGAGGGGAGCCTGCTACGGACAAGCCGATGGTAGAGCCGCTACGGCGCGCGGTGACAGGGGATTGCCGGAAATTGCCGTCCGGCCTGTGCGTACGCGGCCGGGGAGATGCCCGCCCGGGGAACGGTCAGATCTCCAGGGGGAGTTGCCGCACCAGCAGCTTTCCGGCCATGGTCACCCCGCCGTCCATGGCGATGGCGAGCCCGTCGGCGTAGACGTGCGGTCCTGCCACGGCCGGGCCGGAGCCCTCCTCGCCGTCCTCGGAGCCGACCTCGCCGAGGAGGTAGGGGATGGGGCTGTGCCCGTGGACGACGCGGGTGCCGCCGTACGTTTCGAGGAGGGAACGCACGGCGTCGGCGCCGCCCTCGTCGCGGAAGGAGAAGCGCTTGGTGAACTTGCGGAACAGGTCCCAGACCTCGTCGGCGTCGTTACGGGTCAGGGTTTCGCGGACGGTGTCGTTGACCGCCTCGATGGAGTCGCCGTAGTCGAGGTAGGCGGTGGTGTCGGAGTGGACGAGCAGATAACCGTCGACCATCTCCACGGCGTCCAGGCGGGCCATCCACTGCAGATGGTGGTCCTGGAGGCGGTCCATGTCGGTCTTCTGGCCGCCGTTGAGCAGCCAGGCCGCCTGGAAGGTGGCGGTGCCCGCGCCGGAGTTGACGGGGGTGTCGCCGAACCGCTTGGCGCCGAGCAGCAGCAGTTCGTGGTTGCCCATGAGGGCCTTGCAGTAGCCGCCCGCCGCGGCGGCCTCGGCCGACAGCCGCATGACCAGGTCGATGACGCCGATTCCGTCCGGGCCGCGGTCGGTGAAGTCGCCGAGGAACCACAGTCGGGTGGTGCCGGCGCACCACTGCCCCGCGGCGTCGATCAGGCCCTGCTCCTGCAGGGCGGCCACCAGCTCGTCCAGATAGCCGTGCACGTCGCCGACGACGTAGAGCGGTCCGGGACCGGTCGCGGGCTGCGGGGCCGGCGCGGCGGGGACCGGCTCGACGGGGACCTGGAGGGTGTCGCCGCGGTTGATGACCGGCAGGTCGCGCTGGGTGGGGGTGTAGCCGTCGGGGTACGCCTCGTCGGCGGCCGGGACGGCGTTGCCGGGGTGGACGTCGTGGACGTACGGACCGGTCTCGTGCACGTACGCGGGTACCCGGAAGTCGCGCAGCGTCGCCGTCCGCTCCGCCTCGGGTCCCTGACCGGCCCCCTGAGTCATCAGACCCCTCCACCATCGCGCCGCATCTGCACCGCTTCGGACTGCCTGGTCGCAGCGGTCCGCGGTGTCGTGGGGCCCATCATAGGAATGCGCGTCGCGCCGTGTGATGACCCAGGGGTGGTGAATCGGAACAAGACTCCAGTTCACCGCGGCTTTCGCCCCGTTTGGGCAGATGTTCGACCAGCTCTCGGCCGATTGATCCCTCGCCCGGCCGGTTCTCGCGCCGCACTGGGCGCCCGCACCGGACGCGCCCCGTGACGCGCCCGCCGGGCCCCGTGCCGAGCCCCGCACCGCTCCGTGTCGCCCTGTGCCGCCCGGGGGGCGCGGGGCGCTACCGGTCGTCCGGTGTCCGTGGCGGACTGACCGTCGTGCGCGGGGAGCGCCGCTGCGAGGAGGTGCGCACGATCAGCTCCGTCGGTATCACCTGCTCGACCGGCTGCTCGGATTCGACGCCCTCGATGGCGTCGATGAGGAGCTGGACGACGGCGGTGCCGATACGGCGCGGCTTCAGCGAGAGCGTGGTGACGGGTGGCTCGGTGCTGGCGTACATGGTGGACTCGCTGCAGCACACGAGCAGCAGGTCGTCGGGCACGCGCAGGCCGTAGCGGCGTGCGGCGGCGAGCAGATCGGTGCCGTTGGGGTCGAACAGCCCGTACACCGCGTCGGGCCGGTCGGGCCGGGCGAGTAACCGGTCGGCGGCGACGGCACCCGCGCACGGGTCGTGCGCCGGGTACGCCTCGTAGACCGGGTCCTGGCCGACCCGCTCGCACCAGTGCAGATAGGCGGTGGTCGACAGGTGGGTGTAGGTGTCCGTCGAGGTGCCCGTCAGCAGGCCGATGCGGCGGGCGCCGGCGTCGGCGAGATGGTCGAGGATGCCGAGCACGGCGGCCTCGTGGTCGTTGTCGACCCAGGCGGTGACGGGGAGGGCGCCGGCCGGGCGGCCGTCGGAGACGACCGGCAGTCCCTGCCGGACGAGCTCGCTGACGACCGGGTCCTGGTCGGAGGGGTCGATGACGACCGTGCCGTCCAGGGCCACGTTGGACCAGACGTCGTGGCGGGAGGTCGCGGGCAGGATGACCAGGGCGTAGCCGCGGGCGAGCGCGGCCGAGGTCGCGGCCCGGGCCATCTCCGCGAAGTACGCGAACTCCGTGAAGGTGAAAGGTTCATCCCCGTAGGTCGTCACGGTCAGGCCGATCAGGCCCGACTTGCCGGTACGGAGGGTGCGGGCGGCGGCCGAGGGCCGGTACCCGAGGCGGTCGGCCACCTCGCGGACATGGCGCCGGGTGGCATCCGGGAGCCGGCCCTTGCCGTTGAGGGCGTCGGACACGGTCGTGATGGAGACCCCGGCGGCGGCGGCGACGTCTCTGATGCCCGCCCGGCCCGGTCGGCTGCCTCGGCGTGAGGTTTCCGCTCGGCTCACCTGGTGCTTCCCTGCTGCTGTCATGGCGAGCCGATAGTAGGGCTCATGCGGTGGGGTAGTGCGGACGCATATGCACTCCTTGGGAGGCACGTTTCTGCATGGCTTTTGGGCGTCAAGTGCCTTAGAAACAAAGGAACTTGTGGCATTAAAGGACAAGACGTGGCCTGCCGGGGCGGATGGACCTGGCGAGGGTCCGATGTTTCGAAGAGGTCTCAACTCACCTTCACGGGCGACGCGCGCCAGGGCGCAAGCCACCGGCGCGTAGATATATGTATGGAGCGCCCCCTGCAACGCACGCCTTCATGCGGCGATGCCTCCGATGCCGCCGGAGGCCGGGAGATCCACGCCTTCCCGGGACCGGCGCCCGCCGGGTCGCCGGGTGCCGGACCTGTACGCAGCGGGGCCGAATCCTCTTAAGGTGTGGAGTATTGGATGCCGGCGGTGTCGACGGTCCGCCGGTGGTCGCGAGGAGGACTGCGGTGAGCGAGACAAGCCCCAAGCTGCGCGCCGAGCTGGAGGGTATCCCCACCTACAAGCCGGGCAAGCCGGCCGCGGCCGGCGGGACGGTCGCCTACAAGCTGTCCTCCAACGAGAACCCGTACCCGCCGTTGCCGGGCGTGCTGGAGAGCGTGACCGCGGCGGCCTGCGAGGTCAACCGCTACCCGGACATGGGCTGCACCGGGCTGATGAACGAGCTGTCCGACCGTTTCGGGGTGCCCCTGTCCCACCTGGCGACCGGAACCGGCTCGGTGGGGGTCGCCCAGCAGCTGATCCAGGCCACCAGCGGCCCCGGTGACGAGGTGATCTACGCCTGGCGGTCGTTCGAGGCGTACCCGATCATCACGCAGGTCAGTGGCGCCCGGTCGGTGCAGGTGCCGCTGACGCCGGGCGATGTGCACGACTTGGACGCGATGGCGGACGCGATCACGGACCGCACCCGCCTGATCTTCGTCTGCAACCCCAACAATCCGACCGGCACGGTGGTGCGGCGGGCCGAGCTGGAACGGTTCCTCGACCGGGTGCCCGGCGATGTGCTGGTGGTGCTGGACGAGGCCTACCGGGAGTTCATCCGCGACCCCGAGGTGCCCGACGGTGTCCAGCTGTACCGGGAGCGGCCCAACGTCTGTGTGCTGCGGACCTTCTCCAAGGCGTACGGGCTGGCCGGGCTGCGGGTCGGCTTCGCGATCGCCCATGAGCCGGTGGCGGCGGCGCTGCGCAAGACGGCGGTGCCGTTCGGTGTGAGCCAGCTCGCGCAGGAGGCGGCGATCGCCTCCCTGCGGGCCGAGGACGAGCTGCTGGGCCGGGTCGGCTCGCTGGTGTGTGAGCGCACGCGCGTGGTCGACGCGCTGCGGGACCAGGGCTGGACGGTGCCGGAGACGCAGGCCAATTTCGTGTGGCTGCGGCTGGGGGAGCGTACCGTCGCGTTCGCGCAGGCCTGCGAGGAGCACGGGGTGGTGGTCCGACCGTTCCCGGGCGAGGGTGTGCGGGTGACGGTCGGCGAGGCCGAGGCGAACGACATCTTCCTGAAGGTGGCGGAGGCGTTCCCCAAGGGACAGTGACTCGGCGGTAGGAACGCCGGAGGACGGCGAGGAGCTGTGACGCGGTAGTCGCGCTACTCCTCGATCAGTTCCACACGGAGGGGGTCGCCGGCTCGTACGGTCGCCAGGAGACCGGCGTCCCCGTCCAGGCTGCCGAGGATGTTGCACGGGCTCGCGAGGCGGCACTCCCCGCCGTGCGAGATCGGCGTGGGGCCGTAGGGGAGGGCGAGGGCGTCCCCCTCCGTCCAGAAGGCCACCGTGCCCGGTTCCACGACCTGGCGGGCGTCCGTTTCACGTGAAACAGAGACGCCTGTATCGAAATACACCTCCTCACCCCAGGTGTGCGCGGTCGAGACGAGCGGCAGTGCCTTGGCGAGGGCCTGTGCCGTCGGGGTGGCCCCGACGAGGGTCGCGGTGATGTTGCCCGCGGGCCAGGAAATGCGTATCTGCATGCCGCGCAATTCAACAAGATGTTGAAGTCGCTGCCAAGGTCTTGACGCGACGGTGGAGGAGGGACCCCCCTGCCGCGGCCGAAAATCAGTGCGTCATAATGGCTTGTGAATGTGAACGCGTTCACAAGCGCGTCCCGTTTGCTCCTGTATGAGGGCTACAAACAGGGGCAAACCGCCGCTGACCACGCCGTAGTAAGGAGAGTGACGACGTGGACCTGGCTTTGGCGCCGGAAACACTGGCGCGCTGGCAGTTCGGCATCACCACCGTCTACCACTTCCTGTTCGTTCCGTTGACGATCTCCCTGGCCGCGCTCACGGCCGGGCTGCAGACGGCCTGGGTGCGCACGGAGAAGGAGAAGTACCTCAGGGCGACCAAGTTCTGGGGCAAGCTCTTCCTGATCAACATCGCCATGGGCGTGGTCACCGGCATCGTGCAGGAGTTCCAGTTCGGCATGAACTGGTCGGACTACTCGCGCTTCGTCGGTGACATCTTCGGCGCCCCGCTCGCCTTCGAGGCACTGATCGCGTTCTTCTTCGAGTCCACGTTCATCGGCCTGTGGATCTTCGGCTGGGACAGGCTGCCGAAGAAGATCCACCTGGCCTGCATCTGGATGGTCTCGATCGGCACGATCCTCTCGGCGTACTTCATCCTCGCGGCCAACTCCTGGATGCAGCACCCGGTCGGCTACAAGATCGACAAGGCGAGGGGAAGGGCCGAGCTGACCGACTTCTGGGCCGTCCTGACCCAGAACACCGCCCTCAGCCAGGCCTTCCACACCCTGTCGGCGGCCTTCCTCACCGGTGGCGCTTTCATGGTGGGCATATCCGCCTACCACCTGACCCGCAAGAAGCACATCCGCGAGATGAAGACCTCGCTGCGGCTCGGCCTGATCACCGTGGTCATCGCCGGCCTGCTCACCGCGATCAGCGGCGACACCCTCGGCAAGGTGATGTTCAAGCAGCAGCCGATGAAGATGGCCGCCGCCGAGGCGCTGTGGGACGGCCAGAAGCCGGCCCCGTTCTCGATCTTCGCCTACGGCGACGTGGACAAGGGCCACAACTCCGTGGCGATCGAGATCCCGGGCCTGCTGTCCTTCCTCGCCGACGACAACTTCACCTCGTACGTCCCCGGCATCAACGACGTCAACAAGGCCGAGCAGCAGAAGTTCGGGCCCGGCGACTACCGGCCCAACATCCCGGTGGCCTTCTGGGGCTTCCGCTGGATGATCGGCTTCGGCATGGCCTCCTTCGCCATCGGGCTGGCCGGGCTCTGGCTGACCCGCAAGAAGTTCATGCTGCCGCAGCACCTGAGGGCCGGCGAGGACGAGGTGCCGCACCTGGTGCTGTTCAAGAGCAAGGCGCTCGGCCCGACGCTGACCCCCTGGTACTGGCGCATCGCGACCTGGACGATGGCCTTCCCGCTGATCGCCAACTCCTGGGGCTGGATCTTCACCGAGATGGGCCGCCAGCCGTGGGTCGTCTACGGCGTGTTGCAGACCCGGGACGCGGTCTCCCCCGGTGTCTCCCAGGGCGAGGTCATCACCTCGATGGCCGTCTTCACCGCGCTGTACGCGATCCTCGCCGTAATCGAGGTCAGGCTGCTCGCGAAGTACGTCAAGGCCGGCCCGCCCGAACTCACCGAGGCCGACCTCAACCCGCCCACGAAGATCGGCGGCGACACCCGTGACGCCGACAAGCCGATGGCCTTCTCGTACTAGGCCGGGGGAACAGTCATGCAACTTCACGACGTCTGGTTCGTCCTGATCGCCGTCCTGTGGACCGGCTACTTCTTCCTGGAGGGCTTCGACTTCGGAGTCGGCATCCTCACCAGGCTGCTGGCCCGGGACCGGGCCGAGCGCCGGGTGCTGATCAACACCATCGGCCCGGTCTGGGACGGCAACGAGGTGTGGCTGCTCACCGCGGGCGGCGCGACCTTCGCCGCCTTCCCCGAGTGGTACGCCACCCTCTTCTCCGGCTTCTACCTGCCGCTGCTGCTCATCCTGGTCTGTCTGATCGTCCGGGGCGTCGCCTTCGAGTACCGGGCCAAGCGCCCCGAGGAGAACTGGCAGCGCAACTGGGAGACGGCGATCTTCTGGTGCTCGCTCCTCCCGGCGTTCCTGTGGGGCGTGGCCTTCGGGAACATCGTGCGGGGCGTGAAGATCGACCGGCACTTCGAGTACGTCGGCAATGTCGGGGATCTGCTCAACCCCTACGCCCTGCTCGGCGGTCTGGTGACGCTCACGCTGTTCACCTTCCACGGCGCGGTCTTCACCGCGCTCAAGACCGTCGGTGACATCCGGGTGCGAGCACGGAGGCTGGCCCGCTGGACCGGCCTGGCCGCGACCCTCGTGGCGCTCGCCTTCCTGCTGTGGACGCAGGCCGACAGCGGGGACGGCAAGAGCCTGATCGCCCTGGTCGTGGCCGTCGCCGCCCTGGTCGCCGCGCTGGTGGCCAACCAGGCGGGACGGGAGGGGTGGGCCTTCTCGCTGTCCGGCGTCACCATCGTGGCCACCGTGGCGATGCTCTTCCTCTCGCTCTTTCCGAACGTCATGCCGTCCACCTTGAACGGGGACTGGAGTCTGACGGTCACCAACGCCTCGTCGAGTCCCTACACCCTCAGGATCATGACGTGGCTGGCGGCGATCGCCACCCCGCTCGTCGTGCTCTACCAGGGCTGGACCTACTGGGTGTTCCGCAAGCGGATCGGTACGCAGCACATCGCTCCCGACGCCGCTCACTGAGTCCGCCGAGGGTGTGTTTCACGTGAAACACACCCTCTGGACCGAAGGGCATGTTTCACGTGAAACCAATCGATCCACGCCTTCTGCGGTACGCCCGGGCCACCCGCCTCTTCCTCGTGGCCGTCGTCGGCCTGGGGGCCATGGGAGCCGGACTGCTCATCGCGCAGGCGATGCTCGTCGCCGAGATCGTCGTCGGCGCGTTCCAGCACGGTCGCTCGGCCGCCGATCTGCGCACGTCCCTGTTGCTGCTGGCCGCCGTGGCCGTGGGCCGGGCGTTGGTCGCGTGGCTCACCGAGCTCGCGGCCCACCGGGCGGGCGCGGCGGTGAAGTCGGAGCTGCGCGGGCGGCTGCTGGACCGGGCGGTGGCGCTCGGCCCGGGCTGGCTGGCCGGGCAGCGGACCGGCTCGCTGGTCACCCTGGCCACGCGCGGGGTCGATGCCCTGGACGACTACTTCTCGCGCTACCTCCCGCAGCTGGGACTGGCCGTGGTCGTGCCGGTGGCGGTGCTGGCGCGGATCGTCACCGAGGACTGGATGTCGGCGGCGATCATCGTCGGCACCCTGCCGCTGATTCCGCTCTTCATGATGCTGATCGGCTGGGCGACCCAGTCCCGGATGGACCGGCAGTGGCGGTTGCTGTCCCGGCTGTCCGGCCACTTCCTGGACGTGGTCGCGGGGCTGCCGACGCTGAAGGTGTTCGGCCGGGCCAAGGCGCAGGCCGCGTCCATCCGGCGGATCACCGGGGAGTACCGGCAGGCCACCCTGCGCACCCTGCGGATCGCCTTCCTCTCCTCCTTCGCGCTGGAGCTGCTGGCCACGCTGTCCGTCGCGCTGGTGGCCGTGACCATCGGGATGCGGCTCGTGCACGGGGACATGGACCTGTACACCGGACTGGTGATCCTGGTGCTGGCTCCCGAGGCGTATCTGCCGCTGCGGCAGGTGGGGGCGCAATACCACGCGGCGGCGGAGGGGCTGGCCGCCGCGGAGGAGATCTTCGCCGTGCTGGAGACGCCGGTGCCCACACCGGGCACCGGCGCGGTGCCCGCGGGCGCCGTGGCCTTCGAGGACGTCACCGTCCGCTATCCGGGGCGCTCTTCGGACGCGGTGACCGGAGTGTCGTTCCGTGTGGAGCCCGGTGAGACCGTCGCGCTGGTCGGTCCGAGCGGGGCGGGCAAGTCGACGCTGCTGGGCGTGTTGCTGGGGTTCGTACGGCCCACCGGGGGGCGGGTGCGGATCGGGGGCGCCGATCTCGCCGGGCTCGACCTGGAGGAGTGGCGGTCGCGGATCGCGTGGGTGCCGCAGCGGCCTCACCTGCACGCCGGGACCATCGCGGAGAACGTGCGGCTGGCCCGGCCCGGGGCCGACGACGACGCCGTACGGCGGGCGCTGCGGGACGCCGGTGCGTGGGAGTTCGTGGCGGCGCTGCCGGACGGGGCCGGCACCGTGCTCGGGGAGGACGGCGCGGGACTGTCGGCGGGCCAGCGGCAGCGGCTCGCGCTCGCCCGGGCGTTCCTCGCGGACCGGCCCGTGCTGTTGCTGGACGAGCCGACGGCCGCGCTGGACGGGGCGACGGAGGGGGAGGTCGTCGCGGCCGTGCGGAGGCTGGCCGCCGGGCGGACCGTGCTCCTCGTCGTGCACCGCCCGGCGTTGCTGGGGGTGGCCGACAGGGTCGTACGGCTGGACGGCGCGGATGACGCGGAGCACCCGGGGGCCGGCCGGGCGTCCCATGGGCCCGACCCCCTGGACCTCCGGCCTCGCGCCGCCCGGCACGACGGGCCGGAGGAGGAAGGTCCCGGCGGGGGCGGTGCGTCGGCCGGGGTCCGGGGGCGGAGTGTGCCGGCCCGGGTTCGCGCGCTGGGCGCGGGGGTCCGGGGACGGCTGACCGGGGCCCTGGTGCTGGGCAGTCTGGCCCTGGGGAGTGCCGTCGGGCTGATGGCGACCTCCGGCTGGCTCATGTCGCGGGCCTCGCAGCAGCCGCCGGTGCTCTATCTGATGGTGGCCGTGACCGCCACCCGCGCCTTCGGGATCGGGCGGGCCGTCTTCCGCTATGCCGAGCGGCTGGTCTCGCACGACGCCGTCCTGCGCATGCTGGCCGACACCCGGGTGGCGGTGTACCGGCGTCTGGAACGCCTCGCCCCCGCGGGCCTGCGCGGCGCCCGGCGCGGCGATCTGCTCACCCGGCTGGTCGCGGACGTGGACGCCTTCCAGGACTACTGGCTGCGCTGGCTGCTGCCCGCCGGCGCCGCCGTCGCCGTCTCGGCCGCCTCCGTCGGCTTCACGGCCTGGCTGCTGCCCGAGGCTGGTGCCGCTCTCGCGGTGGGCCTGCTGGCGGCGGGCGCCGGCGTGCCCCTGCTCACCGCGGCCGTGGCCCGGCGGACCGAACGGCGGCTGGCGCCCGCCCGGGGCGTGCTCGCCACCCGGGTGACGGACCTGCTCACCGGCACCGCCGAGCTGACCGTCGCCGGCGCGCTGCCGGCCCGTACGGACGCGGCCCGGCGGGCCGACGGCACCCTCACCCGGATCGCCGGGCGCGCCGCCGCCGTCACCGGACTCGGCGACGGTCTCACCGCGCTGGTCTGCGGGCTGACCGTCACGGCCACCGCGCTGTTCGGCGCCCAGGCGGCGGCCGGCCGGCTGGGCGGCGTGGCGATGGCCGTCGTCGTACTGACCCCGCTGGCCGCCTTCGAGGCCGTCCTGGGGCTGCCGCTCGCGGTGCGGTACCGGCAGCGGGTGGGGCGCAGCGCGGAGCGGGTGTACGAGATCCTGGACGCCGCCGATCCCGTACGCGAGCCGGAGCGGCCCCGGCCGGCACCCGTGTCGCCGTTCCCGGTGGTCCTCAAGGGCGTGGTCGCGCGCCATGAGGGGCAGCGGCGGGAGGCACTCGCCGGAGTGGACCTGACACTGGGGCGGGGGCGCCGGATCGCCGTGGTGGGGGCCTCCGGTTCCGGCAAGACGACGCTCGCGCAGGTGCTGCTGCGGTTCCTGGATCCGCGGGCGGGCTCGTACACGCTCGCCGGTGTGGACGCGTGCGCGGTGGCGGGGGACGACGTGAGGCGGCTGGTCGGGCTGTGCGCGCAGGACGCGCATCTCTTCGACAGTTCGGTGCGCGAGAACCTGCTGCTGGCCAGGAAGGACGCGACCGAGGCCGAGCTGCGCGGAGCGCTGGCGCAGGCCCGGCTGCTGGACTGGGTGGAGTCGCTGCCCGACGGCCTGGACACGCTCGTCGGCGAGCACGGGGCCCGGTTGTCCGGCGGGCAGCGGCAGCGGCTGGCACTGGCCCGCGCGCTGCTGGCCGGCTTCCCGGTGCTGGTCCTGGACGAGCCCGCCGAGCACCTGGACCTGGCGACGGCGGACGCGCTGACCGCCGATCTGCTGGCCGCCACGGAGGGCCGCACCACGCTGCTGATCACCCACCGGCTGGCGGGACTCGACGCGGTGGACGAGGTGATCGTCCTCGACGCGGGCCGGGTGGTGCAGCGCGGACCGTACCGGCGGCTGCTGACCGAGGAGGGGCCGTTGCGGGAGATGGCCGCCCGGGAGGCCGAGACGGAGGAACTGGTGGGAACGCGGTGAGGCCGGTGGGGTGGAGCGGACCGGCCGGGGCGCGGCAGGCCTCGCCGCCATGAGCCGCCGGCGCGACGGAATCTCCGCCGCCGCAGGCCCGTATACCGCCGCCCCGCCACCTGACGCTCCCGCAGCCACGTCGGTCGGCCCGCGTCATCCGTCCCGCGCCACGAGAGCCGCTCCCGCCCCCGCTACCCCCGGTCCGCGAGGAGCCGTTCGATCACCACCGCCACGCCGTCCTCGTTGTTGGCGACCGTACGGCCCGACGCGGCGGCGACGGCGTCCGGGTGGGCGTTGCCCATCGCGTACGACTGGCCGGCCCAGGTCAGCATCTCCACGTCGTTGGGCATGTCCCCGAAGGCCACGACCTCCTCGTGCGAGATGCCGCGCTCGGCGCAGCACAGGGCGAGGGTGCTGGCCTTGGAGACGTCCGGCCCGCTCAGTTCCAGCAGGGCGCTGGGGCTGGAACGGGTGACGTTGGCGTGGCCGTCGACCGTCAGACGGGCCAGCGTGAGGAAGCCGTCGGGGTCGAGGGAGGGGTGGTAGGCGAGGATCTTGAGCACGGGCTGGTCGGCGGTCGGGCCGTCGGGGGCGAGCAGTTCCTCGGCGGGCAGGAGGGTCTCCGGTATCTCCATGTGCAGCTTGGGATAGTCCGGCTCCTGGTGGAAGCCGTAGGTCTGCTCGACCGCGAACACCGTGCCGGGGGCCGCCTCGCGCAGCAGCCGCACGGCGGCCAGGGCGTTCTCCCGGGCCAGCTCGCGGACCTTCACGAACCGGTGGGCGCCGGGACCGCCGTGCAGGTCGACCACGGCGGCGCCGTTGCCGCAGATCGCCAGGCCGTGACCGTGGACGTGTTCGCTGACCACGTCCATCCAGCGGGCCGGCCTGCCGGTGACGAAGAAGACCTCGATCCCGGCCTCCTCGGCGGCGGCCAGCGCGGCGACGGTCCGCGCGGAGACCGACTTGTCGTCGCGCAGCAGAGTGCCGTCGAGGTCGGTGGCGATCAGCCGCGCCGGCAGGGCGGCGGCAGGGGTTCCGGGCTGTCTGGTCGCTGAGGTCACCCGGCCATTCTCGCGCAGGCTCCCGCACGGGCGTGCGGGACCGTGCACAGATGAGACACAGGCGACGCGGATGAGGGCGGCCGGGACGGCCAGGGTCAGTCCAGCTGGGGGAGCGCCTCCATGGCGATGCGCTCGAAGGTCTTCTCGTCCGCCGCGAACACGGAGTCCGGGACGGGCCAGTGGATCACGATCTCCGTGAAGCCCAGCTCCCGGTGGCGGCCGGCGAAGTCCACGAAGGCGTCCAGGGACGACAGCGGCCGGTCGCGGTCGGGGGTGAATCCGGTGAGCAGGATCTTGTCCAGCCCGGCCAGGTCCCGCCCGGCGGCCTCGCACGCCTCGGCGAGCCTGCCGATCTGTCCGCGCAGGGCCTCGACGGACTGCTCCGGCGTGCCGGTCTCGTACAGCTTCGGGTCGCCGGTGGTCACCCACGCCCGGCCGTGGCGCGCGGCGAGCTTCAGACCGCGCGGGCCGGTGGCCGCCACGGCGAACGGCAGCCGGGGGCGCTGGACGCAGCCCGGGATGTTCCGGGCCTCGTGGGCCGAGTAGAACCGCCCCTCGTGGCTCACCGTGTCCTCGGTCAGCAGCCGGTCGAGCAGGGGCACGAACTCGGCGAACCGGTCCGCGCGCTCACGCGGGGTCCAGGGCTCCTGGCCGAGGGCGGTCGCGTCGAAACCGGTGCCGCCGGCGCCGATGCCGAGGGTGATCCGGCCGCCGGAGATGTCGTCCAGGGAGATCAGTTCCTTGGCGAGGGTCACCGGGTGGCGGAAGTTCGGGGAGGTGACGAGCGTGCCGAGGCGCAGCCGGTCGGTGACCGCCGCGGCGGCCGTCAGCGTCGGGACGGCGCCGAACCAGGGGCCGTCCCGGAAGCTGCGCCAGGACAGGTGGTCGTAGGTGTACGCCGTGTGGAAGCCGAGCTGTTCGGCGCGCTGCCACGCCGAACGGGCGCCTTCGTGCCAGCGGCGGTACGGAAGGATCACGGTGCTCAGACGCAGACTCATGTGTCCGAGAGTAAGCGGGCCCGCCGGCGGCGGAGGAAACGGTCGCCCGCGCACGCGCCCGGCTGTCGCGGACGGGAGAGACGGGGATCACGCGGGTTTTCCCGTTCGGAGGTTTGATCCACAACGAAGTGGGGTTATCCACAGGTGAATCGACGAAACTGTGGAAAACCGAAGAGGATGTGGTGCCCGGGAACACCACATCCCCTCCCTCACAGCCTCGGTTCCAGCCGCGCGATCCTGCGCAGCAGACCCGGTGCGAGACGGGACAGCAGGTGGGCGCCCTTGGCCTCCGGGGTCACCGGCGCCACCGGCTTGTCGCGGGCCACCGCGTCCAGGATCGCGTCGGCCACCTTCTCCGGCGGGTAGTTGCGCAGGCCGTACAGGCGGGCGGAGCGCTGCCGGCGGCGGCGCTGTTCGGCCTCGTCCACGCCGGTGAAGCGGGCGGTGGCGGTGATGTTGGTGTTGACGATGCCCGGGCAGACCGCCGTGACGCCGATCCCCTTCGGCGCCAGCTCGGCGCGCAGGCACTCGGAGAGCATCAGCACCGCCGCCTTGGAGGTGCTGTAGGCCGGCAGCAGGCGCGAGGGCTGGTAGGCCGCCGCCGACGCCGTGTTGACGATGTGGCCGCCCTGGCCGCGCTCGGCCATGCGGGCACCGAAGAGCCGGCAGCCGTGGATGACGCCCCACAGGTTCACGTCCAGCACCGTGCGCCAGTCGTCGGCCGTCGTGGTGAAGAAGGAGCCCGACAGGCCGATGCCCGCGTTGTTGACCAGCACGTCCAGCACGCCGTGCTCGCGGTGGACCTTCTCCGCGAGCTTCTCCATGGCCTGCTCGTCGGAGACGTCGGCCGGCTCGGCCCACGCCTCGGGCGCGCCGACCAGCCGGCACAGCTCGGCGGTGCGGGCCGCGGACTCGGCGTCGCGGTCGACGGCGATCACCCGAGCGCCGGCCTCCGCGAAGGCGAACGCCGTCGCCCGCCCGATGCCGCTGCCCGCGCCGGTGATCAGCACCAGCCGACCGGCGAACCGTTCGGCGTGCCGGCCGGTGGGCCGGGGGGCGGGCCGGCCGCCCTCCACGGAGGTGACGAACTCCTCGATCCACGCCGACAGCTGATCGGGCCGGGTGCGCGGGACCCAGTGCCCGGCGGGCAGCGTGCGCCGGGTCAGCCGGGGCACCCACGTGTCCAGGTCGTCGTACAGCCGTTCCGACAGGAACACGTCCCCCTGGGGGGTGATGAGCTGCACGGGCGCGTGGGCGTACGCGTCCGGGCGGGGCCTGCGCAGCCGGGCGCGGACGTTGTCCCGGTACAGCCAGGCGCCGTGGGCCGCGTCCGAGGGGAGGGAGGCGGTCGGGTAGTCGCCGGCCGGGACCCCTTCCGCGCGCTCCAGGATGCCCGGCCAGCGCTTGCCGAGCGGGCCGCGCCAGGCCAGCTCCGGCAGGGCCGGGGTGTGCAGCAGGTAGACGTACCAGGACTTGGCGCCCTGGCCGAGCAGCTGGCCCACCCGCCGGGGCGTCGGGCGCTTCACGCGCGTGTCGATCCAGTGGCCGAAGTGGTCCAGGGACGGGCCGGAGATCGAGGTGAACGAGGCGATACGGCCCTCCGTGCGGCCGACCGTGACGAACTCCCAGGACTGCACCGAGCCCCAGTCGTGCCCGACGAGGTGCACCGGCCGGTCCGGGCTGACCGCGTCCGCGACGGCCAGGAAGTCGTCGGTGAGCTTGGCGAGCGTGAAGCCGCCGCGCAGGGGCCGGGGCGCCGTGGAACGGCCGTGGCCCCGGACGTCGTAGAGCACCACGTGGAAGCGGTCGGCCAGCCGGCCGGCGACCTCCGACCAGACCTCCTTGCTGTCCGGGTAACCGTGCACCAGGACGACGGTCGGCTGTGCCGGGTCGCCCAGCTCGGCCACGCACAGCTCGACCCCGCCCGTGCGCACCCGGCACTCGCGTGCACCCTTCAAGGTCACTTCTCCTCCGCCCAGCGCCGCACGTGCGGCAGATCGTCGTCCAGCCAGAACGCGCTCTCCTCGGCGTTCCGGGAGTCGGTGACCACCAGGATCTCCTCGAACTTCGCGCCCGTGCCCCGGAAGCCGAGATGCGGTTCGACCGCCCACAGGCCCGGCCGCGGCGGGTGGTCCGAGAAGCGGTACGGCGACCACAGCGGCGACCAGCCCTCGCGGTGGCCGCGCAGCGCGTCGGAGGCCAGGCCCTTCAGGGACTGGGTGCCGAATCCGAACAGGTGGGGCGACCAGCGGCGCCGCCGTACCCGGTCCACCTTGTGGGCGATCACTCCGAAGGGGTAGGCGCGGTGCCGGTTGGCGTAACCCTGACGGACCATGAGCCGGTCCACGTCCTGGTAGATCTCCCGCAGCGGGCGCCGCTCGCGCACCTCGCGCAGGATCAGCTCCCGGTGCGCCTCCAGGTCGGCCATCAGCCGGTCCTGCACGGGGTTCACGCCCAGCGAGCCGGAGTAGCCGACGTCCGCCGGGTAGCCCTCGTACACCGGCGCCAGGTCCAGGATGAACGGCATCCCCGGCTCCAGGGCGCGGCCGGTGGGGAAGAACTGGAGCGGGACCCGGAAGCCCGCGAAGGCCGTGCGGTCCCCGAACCAGGCGAAGGGCAGGTGGAACCAGTCCCGCACCCCGCGCTCGCGCAGCCACTCGCGCTGCATCCGCGCCGCCTCACGCTCGGTCACGCCCGGTTCGAGCCGGGCCGCCACCGCCTCCGCGCATTCGTAGGCCAGGCGCTGCACCCGTTTGAATCCCCGCAGGTCCGCGGAGGGCCCGCTGCTCACTGCCGTCGTCATGCCGCCCCGTCCCGTCGAGAGCGCTACGCGTCCGTAACTTGGCACAGGCGAATCTGGCACTTGTTAGAGGTGGCGTCAATAGGCGGGATCAAGGGCTGTGGACGAGGGCCCTTCGCCCCGTCCGGCCCTGCCCTCGGGTGGGGGACCCTTAGGGCCCCGTAATACCTGGGGCGGACGGCGAAACGGCTCTGAGGTCTGACGACGGACGTGGTCCGGATCACTAACGTCGTAGGCGTGACTGTGATCGCGACCGAAAGCCTGAGCAAGCGGTTCCCCCGGGTGACCGCGCTCGACCGGCTGTCCGTGGACATCGGGCCCGGTGTGACCGGACTCGTCGGGGCCAATGGCGCCGGCAAGTCCACCCTGATCAAGATCCTGCTGGGGCTGTCCCCCGCCACGGAGGGCCGGGCCGAGGTGCTCGGCCTCGACGTCGCCGCCAAGGGCGCCGCCATCCGCGAGCGCGTGGGGTACATGCCGGAGCACGACTGCCTGCCGCCGGACGTCTCGGCCACCGAGTTCGTCGTCCACATGGCCCGCATGTCCGGCCTGCCGCCCGCCGCCGCGCGCGAACGCACCGCCGACACCCTGCGCCACGTGGGGCTGTACGAGGAGCGCTACCGCCCCATCGGCGGCTACTCGACCGGCATGAAGCAGCGCGTGAAGCTCGCCCAGGCCTTGGTGCACGACCCGCAGCTGGTCTTCCTGGACGAGCCGACCAACGGCCTCGACCCGGTCGGCCGCGACGAGATGCTCGGCCTGATCCGCCGCATCCACAGCGACTTCGGCATCTCGGTCCTGGTCACCTCCCACCTGCTCGGCGAGCTGGAGCGCACCTGCGACCACGTCGTCGTCATCGATGGCGGCAAGCTGCTGCGCTCCAGCTCCACCACCGACTTCACCCAGACCACGACCACCCTCGCGATCGAGGTCACCGACAGCGACGCCCACCCCGACGGCACCCGCGCGGTCCGCGAGGCGCTGCACGCGCACGGGGTCGAGACCCACGCGGAGGCCGGCGGGCTGCCCGGCGCGGGACACATCCTGCTGCTGACCGCCACCGGCGAGGAGACGTACGACCTGGTCCGGGACGTGGTCGCCGGACTCGATCTCGGCCTGGTGCGCATGGAACAGCGCCGGCACCACATCTCCGAGGTCTTCACCAGCAGCGACAGCGACGAACAGCGGAAGGAGGCGGTCGGCCATGGCGGTTGAGCATCCCCTGGCAACGCCCACCGGCGACCAGAGCCGCATCCACGACATCGGCTACCGCGGCTACGACGGCCCCCGCCTCGGCCGCTCCTACGCCCGCCGCTCGCTGTACTCGCAGTCCCTGCGCGGCGCGTACGGCCTCGGCCGCTCGGTGAAGTCCAAGGTGCTGCCGATGCTGCTGTTCGCGGTGATGTGCGTGCCGGCCGCCATCATGGTGGCCGTCGCCGTCGTCACCAAGGCGCACGAACTGCCGGTGGCCTACACCCGGTACGCGATCGTCACCCAGGCCGTGATCAGCCTGTACGTCGCCTCGCAGGCACCCCAGGCGGTCTCCCGCGACCTGCGTTTCAAGACCGTGCCGCTGTACTTCTCGCGGCCCATCGAGACCGCCGACTACGTCCGCGCCAAGTTCGCGGCGCTCGCCTCCGCGCTGTTCGTGCTCACCGGCGCCCCGCTGCTGGTGATGTACGCGGGCGCACTCCTGTCCAAGATGGGCTTCGCCCACCAGACCAAGGAATTCGCCCAGGGACTGGTCTCCGTGGCACTCCTCTCGCTGCTCTTCGCCGGCATCGGCCTGGTCATCGCCGCGTTCACCCCGCGCCGCGGCTTCGGCATCGCCGCCGTGATCGCCGTACTGACCATCTCCTACGGCGCGGTCTCCACCCTCCAGGCCATCGCCGACACCCAGGGCAGCAGCGGCGCCGTGCCGTGGATCGGGCTGTTCTCGCCGATCACGCTGATCGACGGCGTGCAGTCCGCGTTCCTCGGCGGCACCTCCGCCTACCCCGGCGGCACCGGCCCGTCCGGCGCCCAGGGCGTGGTCCACGTCCTGCTCGTCCTCGGCCTGATCGCCGCCTGCTACGGCATCCTGATCCGCCGCTACCGGAAGGTGGGACTGTGACCACGCTGAACATCGACCACGTCTCCCGCTGGTTCGGCAACGTGGTCGCCGTCAACGACATCACCATGACCATCGGTCCCGGTGTCACCGGACTGCTCGGCCCCAACGGCGCCGGGAAGTCCACGCTGATCAACATGATGGGCGGCTTCCTCGCCCCCTCCACCGGCACGGTCACCCTCGACGGACAGCCGGTGTGGCGCAACGAGGCCATCTACCGGCACATCGGCATCGTCCCCGAACGCGAGGCGATGTACGACTTCCTCACCGGCCGGGAGTTCGTCGTCGCCAACGCCGAACTGCACGGCCTCGGCGCCAAGGCCGCCCAGCGCGCCCTGGCCACGGTGGAGATGGAGTACGCCCAGGACCGGAAGATCGCCACGTACTCCAAGGGCATGCGGCAGCGCGTGAAGATGGCGAGCGCCCTGGTGCACGACCCGTCGCTGCTCCTGCTGGACGAGCCGTTCAACGGCATGGACCCGCGCCAGCGCATGCAGCTGATGGACCTGCTGCGCAAGATGGGGGACGAGGGCCGCACGGTGCTGTTCTCCTCGCACATCCTCGAAGAGGTCGAGCAGCTCGCCCGGCACATCGAGGTGGTCGTGGCCGGCCGGCACGCGGCCAGCGGCGACTTCCGCCGGATCCGCCGCCTGATGACCGACCGCCCGCACCGCTACCTGGTGCGCTCCAGCGACGACCGCGCCCTCGCGGCCGCGCTGATCGCCGACCCCTCCACGGCCGGCATCGAGGTCGATCACGCCGAGGGCGCCCTGCGCGTCCAGGCCGTCGACTTCGGCCGCTTCACCGCCCTGCTGCCGAAGGTCGCGAAGGACCACGGCATCCGGCTGCTCACGGTCTCGCCGTCCGACGAGTCCCTGGAGTCCGTCTTCTCGTATCTGGTCGCGGCGTAGGAGGCCGAAGATGTACGACCCCACCGTCGCCCGACTCACCTACCGGGCCCTGCTCGGCCGTCGCCGGGCCCTCATCCTCGGCGCGCTGCCCCTGCTGCTGATCGTGATCTCCGTGGCCGTGCGCGCGCTGACCGGAGCCGACGACCAGACCGCCTCCGACGTCCTCGGCGGCTTCGCGCTCGCCACCATGGTCCCGATCATCGGCGTGATCGCGGGCACGGGCGCCATCGGCCCGGAGATCGACGACGGCTCCGTTGTCTACCTGCTCTCCAAGCCGCTGAAGCGGCCCACGATCATCTTCACCAAGCTCTTCGTCGCCATCGCCGTGACCATGGTCTTCTCGGCCGTGCCCACCCTGATCGCGGGCCTGATCCTGAACGGCAACGGCCAGCAGGTCGCCGTGGCCTACACGGTCGCGGCGCTGGTCTCCTCCATCGCCTACTCGGCGCTGTTCCTGCTGCTGGGCACGGTCTCCCGGCACGCGGTGGTCTTCGGACTCGTCTACGCCCTGGTCTGGGAGGCGCTGTTCGGCTCGCTGGTGCCGGGCGCACGCACGCTGAGCGTCCAGCAGTGGTCGCTGGCCGTCGCCCACAAGATCGCCGACGGACAGCTGGTGACCTCCGACGTGAGCCTGCCGACGGCCACCGTGCTGCTGGTCGTGGTCACCGCCCTGGCCACCTGGTACGCCGGCCAGAAGCTGCGGTCGCTGACGCTCGCCGGCGAGGAGTGAGGAAGCCCGGATCCTCCCGGACGGCCCGCCTCCACGCGCCCGTTATTCGGTGGCGCCCCATTCCGGCGGCGGGGCACAGTGGTCGTGCCCCGTCCGCCGGGATCGTCCCGGCGACATGAACCGGGAGTGGAGGTGGGCGATGTCCATGCACGGCAGTACGCCCGGCTCCCGCCAGGGCGGACCGAGGCCGGCTCCGGAGTAGTCGCCACCTCTCCGTAGAGCCGGGGAACCGCCCGGGGCGGCCGCTTCGAGCACGCGAGCTCCATGCCCGCGTGGGCCGCCCACCCGGAGGATTGGCCGAGTGGTAAGGCACCGGCTTGCTAAGCCGTGGTCGGGTGAAAGCCCGCGCACGTTCGATCCGTGCATCCTCCGCGAGACGTTCGACCACTGGGGCTCGGCCATCAGTGGAGCCAGGCCCCGCACTCCTTCGGGGCGTCCCTGCCGGGCGGCTACGCCAGCAGGCGTTCCAGGACCACCGCGATGCCGTCCTCCTCGTGGGAGGCCGTGATCTCGTCGGCCACCGCCTTCAGCTCCGCGTGGGCGTTGGCCATGGCCACGCCCCGGGACGCCCAGGCGAACATAGGGATGTCGTTGGGCATGTCGCCGAAGGCGATCGTGTCGGCCGCCTTCAGGCCCAGCCGGCGGGCCGCCAGCGACAGGCCCGTGGCCTTGGACAGGCCGAGCGGAAGCAGTTCGACGATGCCCGCGCCCGCCATGGCCACCGTGACGAAGCCGCCGGCCGCCTGCCGGGCCGCCGCCGCCAGCTCGTCGTCGCCCAGCGCCGGATGCTGTATGTAGATCTTGTTCAACGGGGCCGCCCACAGGTCGGAGACGTCCGTGAACGGGGTGCCGGGCAGCCGTCCCGTGACCGCGTAGCCCGGGCCCACCAGCACCTCGCCGTCCAGGCCGTCCCGGCTGGCCGCCAGGTACAGCGGGCCCACCTCGGCCTCGATCTTGGCCAGGGCCACGCCCGCCAGCTGCCGGTCCAGGGTGACCGAGGTCAGCAGGCGGTGCGCGCCGGCGTCGTACACCTGGGCGCCCTGGCCGCAGACGGCGAGACCGTCGTAGCCGAGGTCGTCCAGGATGTGCCGGGTCCACGGGACGGCGCGGCCGGTGACGACGATGTGGGCCGCGCCCGCCGCGGTGGCCGCGGCGAGCGCGTCACGGGTGCGCTGCGAGATCGACTCGTCGGAGCGCAGCAGCGTTCCGTCGAGGTCGGTGGCGATGAGCCCGTAGGGGAAGCTCACCGGGACACCGGCTCCAGCACCTCGCGGCCGCCCAGGTACGGGCGCAGCACCTCGGGGACGTGGACGGAGCCGTCGGCCCGCTGGTGGTTCTCCAGGATCGCCACGATGGTGCGCGGTACGGCGCACAGCGTGCCGTTGAGCGTGGCCAGCGGCTTGACCTGCTTGCCGTCGCGGACGCGGATGGAGAGCCGGCGCGACTGGAACTCGGTGCAGTCCGAGGTCGAGGTCAGCTCGCGGTACTTGCCCTGGGTCGGGATCCACGCCTCGCAGTCGAACTTGCGGGCGGCCGAGGAGCCGAGGTCACCGGAGGCGACGTCGATGACGCGGAACGGCAGCTCCAGCGAGGTCAGCCACTGCTTCTCCCACTCCAGCAGGCGCTGGTGCTCGGCCTGGGAGTCCTCGGGGGCGACGTACGAGAACATCTCGACCTTGTCGAACTGGTGCACGCGGAAGATGCCCCGGGTGTCCTTGCCGTGCGAGCCGGCCTCGCGGCGGAAGCACGGGGAGAAGCCCGCGTACCGCAGCGGCAGCCGGTCCGCGTCGATGATCTCGTCCATGTGGTAGGCCGCCAGCGGGACCTCGGAGGTGCCGACCAGGTACAGGTCGTCCTTGTCGAGGTGGTAGACGTCCTGGGCGGCCTGGCCGAGGAAGCCGGTGCCGGCCATGGACTGCGGGCGGACCAGCGCAGGGGTCAGCATCGGGGTGAAACCGGCCGCGGTGGCCTGCGCGATCGCCGCGTTCACCAGGGCCAGCTCCAGCAGGGCGCCGACCCCGGTGAGGAAGTAGAAACGGGAGCCGGAGACCTTGGCGCCGCGCTCGACGTCGATCGCGCCCAGCAGCTGGCCCAGCTCCAGGTGGTCCCTGGGATCGAAGCCCTCGGCGGCGAAGTCGCGGATCGCGCCGTGCGTCTCCAGCGTGACGAAGTCCTCCTCGCCGCCGACGGGCACGTCGGGGTGGACGAGGTTGCCGAGCCGGAGCAGCAGTTCCTGGGTCTCGGCGTCGGCCGCGTCGCGTTCGGCGTCGGCCGCCTTGACGTCGGCCTTCAGCTGCTCTGCGCGCCTCAGCAGCTCGGCCTTCTCCTCGGCGGAAGCCTTGGGGATCAGCTTGCCGAGCTGCTTCTGCTCGGCGCGCAGCTCGTCGAAGCGGACGCCGGAGGACCTGCGCCGCTCGTCGGCAGACAGGAGGGAGTCGACGAGCGCGACGTCCTCTCCACGGGCGCGCTGGGACGCGCGCGCACGGTCGGGGTCCTCACGAAGCAGGCGAAGGTCAATCACGGGGCCCAGGCTACCGGTGCCGGGTCGCGGCTCACGAATCCCTATTACGGTGAGTTCCCATTCGCGGCCTACGTTCCGTTATGCGGTAAATGCCAAGGGTGTCCCCTCTCTGCCGCCGCAGGTCAAGGCGAAAGTGTCTCACTCCCCGGGACGGAGCAGACTCCGGGCGTCCGGTTGACCCGATTCCCTTGTGGAGAGCGGGATTTGACGAGCCGGTTGTCCACAGGGATCCCCGCCCTCCGAAGAGTTATCCACAGGCTGTGTGGAAGATCTGTGGACTCTCGAATTGATCACCGGGGAAAGTCTTCCCGGGGTGAAGAATTCCCGGGCCAAACGTCGGTGACGCCCACTTTCGGGTGGAAAACGGTCGCCCCAAAAGATGAACCAAAGGAAACGGGTGGACGAAGGGTGGGCCGGGGGGTAGTGGCCACGATCGGGCGGCACAGGGCGATTTGTCGACCCTGTGCTCCCGCCCTGTCGACTTGTCCCCAGGTCGAGAAGGGCACCTGTGGATAACTTCTGTGGATAACGTTCGTCAGGCCGTATGACCGGTCAGAACCGGCCGTCCTGGCAGCGCGCCACCCAGTCCGCCGCCGCCATGAACTCCTCGTCCGACGTGCCCGGCGGGGTCGGCCGGACCTCGCCCGGTGCGATGCCCGCCCGCGGATAGGAACCGAGGAAACGCACCTGGAGGCAGATCCGCCGCAGCCCCATCAGCGCCTCCGCCATCCGCCGGTCGGCGATGTGCCCCTCGGCGTCGATGCAGAAGCAATAGTTGCCGATGCCCGCGCCGGTCGGCCGGGACTGGAGCAGCATCAGGTTGATGCCGCGCGAGGCGAACTCGCCGAGCAGATCGCGCAGCCCGCCGGGGTGGTCGTCCCGCTGCCACAGGACCACCGAGGTCTTGTCGGCACCCGTGGGCGCGGCCGGCCGGGCCGGGCGGCCGACCAGCACGAACCGGGTCTGGGCGTTCTCCGCGTCGTGGATTCCGGTCTCCAGCGCCTCCAGGCCGTACCGGGCGGCGGCGAACTCGCCGGCGAAGGCGGCGTCGTAGTGCCCCTCCTGGACCAGGCGGGCGGCGTCCGCGTTCGAGGCGGCCGACTCCCAGACCGCGTCCGGGAGGTGGGCGCGCAGCCAGTTGCGCACCTGCGGCTGGGCGGCCGGGTGGGCGGAGACCGTCTTGATGTCCGCGAGCTTCGTGCCGGGCCGGACCAGCAGCGCGAAGGTGATCGACAGCAGTACTTCGCGGTAGATCATCAGCGGTTCGCCCGCGACCAGCTCGTCCAGGGTGGTGGTGATGCCGCCCTCGACGGAGTTCTCGATCGGCACGAACGCGGCCTCGGCCTCGCCGGCCCGCACCGCGTCCAGCGCGGACTGCACCGAGATGTACGGGATCAGCTCCCGGGTGGCCGCCTCCGGAAGCGTGCGCAGGGCGACCTCCGTGAAGGTGCCCTCCGGACCGAGATAGGCATAGCTCGCTGGCATGGTCCTCACCCTAATGGCCGCGGAGGGGCTTGAGGCAGGTGTCTCAGGAATGCCACTCGACCGGGTGGTTTGAATCCGGGTCGTCCCTCAGGCAGCCGCGCTCATCCCTCCAGCAGCCGCTGCCCCACGTACTCGCCCTCCGCCGCTCCGCCCGGCACCGCGAACAGGCCGCTCGCCTCGTGCCGGACGAACGGCGACAGCGCGTCGCCCCGGTCGAGCTTGCGCTGCACCGGGACGAAGCCGCGCAGCGGATCGGCCTGCCAGCAGATGAAGAGGAGACCGGCGTCCGGGGTGCCGTCCGCGTCGATGCCGTCGTGGTAGGAGAAGGGCCGCCGCAGCATGGCCGCGCCGCCGTTCCGGTCGGGCCGGGTGATCCGGGCGTGCGCGTTGAGCGGGACCAGGTAGTCGCCCTTGGTGTCGGCCTTCTCCAGGTCCATCGGGGTCGTCTCGTCACCGCCGGACAGCGGTGCCCCGTTGTCCTTGCGGCGTCCGATGACCTGCTCCTGGGCGGTGGTCGACAGCTTCTCCCAGTCGTCCAGGAGCATGCGGATGCGGCGGACGACGGCGTAGGAGCCGTTCGCCATCCACGCCGGCTCGCCCGAGGAGGGCACGAAGATCCGCTTCTCGAAGTCCGCGTCGGACGGCTTCGGATTGCCGGTGCCGTCGAGCTGGCCCATGAGGTTGCGGGCCGTCATGGGGCGGACGGTGGCCCCCGGACTGCGGTTGAAGCCGTTCATCTGCCAGCGGATCCGCGCGGCCGATCCCGCGTCCTTCTGGATCGCGCGCAGGGCGTGGAAGGCGACCAGGGCGTCGTCCGCGCCGATCTGCACCCACAGGTCGCCGTCGCTGCGGGCCTTGTCGAGCCGGTCGGAGGAGAAGTCCGGGAGCGGGTCCAGCGCGGCCGGCCGCTGCTTGGCCAGCCCGGTCCTGGCGAAGAAGCTGTGCCCGAAGCCGAACGTGACGGTCAGCGAGGACGGCCCCGCGTCCCGGGCCACGTCGGTGTCGTCGTGCGGGGCGGGTGCGCCCGCCATCAGCCGCTCGGCGGTCGCCGACCAGCGGCGCAGCAGGGCCGCCGCCTCCTTGCGGCCCGCGCCCGCCGCCAGGTCGAAGGCGACGAGGTGGCCGCGCGCCTGGAGGCCCTCGGTGATGCCGGGCTGATGTTTCCCGTGAAACATCGCCCGGCCGGAGCCCAGCGCGGTCAGCGGGGTGGCACCGGCGGGCGCGGCGGCGTACCCCACGGCACCGCCGGCCGCGCCGAGCACGATCCCGGTGGCCCCGGCGGTGCCGAGCAGGGCGCGCCGGGAGACGCCGCTCGCGCGGGTTCCGGGCTCCGCCGCCGGCGCCTCGGGGGTACGGAGCTGGGAGAGGGACTGGTCGGGCATGGTGTGGTTCAGCCGATCTGCGCGTTCTTGGAGACGGTCGCCTGGTCGATGTCGGAGGTGCGGACCGTGACGGCGACCTTCCAGTCGCCGGCCATGGGCAGCTGCACCCCGCTCGCCGACCAGTGGCCGGTGGTGATGTGGTCGGGGTTCACCGGAAGCGGGCCGATCTTCTTCGCCGTCAGGGTGAAGGAGACCTTCACCTCCGGGACGTCGAAGGCCCGGCCGTCGGGCCGCTGGACGTAGACGTGCATCTCGTTGCCGCCTGTGCGCGCGGGGTCGAGGCCGATGCGGACGACGCCCTTGCCGTCGGTGCCGCCGGTGTCGAACGGCATGTCCAGGGTGAGCGCGCCGGAGGCCGCCGAGGTGCCGGAGCCGGCCGGGGCGGAGACGGCCGCCTCGGCCTCCTGCTCGGTGCGGCCCGGTTCGGTCTGGGTCAGCGCGGTGGTGACGGCGAGCAGGACGAGGGCCACACCGGCCTCGGCGAGCACCGAGCGGCGCAGTCCGAAGCGGTTCTCGTCGGCGTCGCGCAGCCGCTTGCGCCGGGCGGCGTCGACGGCCGCGCGTTGCCGGGCGAGCTGGGCGGCCCGCCGGGCGTCACCGGCTTCACCGGAGTTCCCGCCCGCGCCGCCGCCACCGGTCGTCGCGGCGGCGAGAACCTGCTCCTCCCGGGCCGTGCCGGACTGTCCGGCGTCGGCGGCGGTGACCCGCTCGGCCCCTTCCCGCTCAGCCCCTTTTCGCTCGGTGTCGGTCGCGGTGTCGGCGGCGGGGGCCCCTTCCGTCCGTTCCCGCCCGGCGTCCGCGCCGCGGTCGGTGAGCCGGCCCGTCCACCGCCGGGACAGGCCCGCGATGCCGACCAGCACCGCCACCAGCGCGATCTTGGCCAGCAGCAACTGCCCGTAGCGGGTCTCGGTGAACGCCGACCAGGAGCCGAGCTGACGCCAGGACTGGTAGACGCCGGTGGCGACGAGCGCGAGGACGGAGCCGAACGCCAGCCGGGAGAAGCGCCGGACGGCGGCGGCCTCGACCGGGTGCCCGGCGGGCGCGCGGTACAGCGCGGTCAGCAGGGCGGTGAGTCCGCCCAGCCAGGCGGCGACGGCCAGCAGGTGGACGACGTCCACCGGCATGGCGATACCCGGCTGGAGCCCGGTGGAGGCGTGCTCGGCCATGGCCCAGGTGGTGGCGAGCCCGGCCGCGACGACCGTCCCGCCGACCGCGAGCCCGAAGGTCAGGTCCCGCTTCTCGGTGACGTCCGTACGCCGGGTGTAGGTGCCGAAGAGGACGGCGACGAACAGCGCGGCGGCGGCGAGCAGCAGCAGCCGGGAGACCAGCGCGGCCCCGGTCTTGGTCTGGAGCACCTGGCCGAGCAGATCGAGGTCGAAGACGTCGGCGGGCTTTCCGGAGGTGGTGTACGCGCCGCGCAGGAGCAGCAGCCACAGGGTGGCCGCGGTCAGCGTGATCCAGCCGCCGACGACCAGCCGCTGCACGGCCCGTACCCCCGCGCCGCGCTGCCAGCAGGCGAGCACGAAGGCCGCGCCGCCGGCGAGCACGAGGAAACCGGCGTACGACGCGTACCGGCCGAACGCGTACAGCCCGCCGACGACCCCGCCGCCCGCGGCCGGTCCGGCGCCGGTCACGACGGTGGGCGAGGGCGCGCCGACGGAGAAGGTGTAGGCACCGGCGACGGGGTGGCTGTCCGCCGAGACGACCTGGTAGGTGACGGTGTAGGTGCCCTTGGCCAGGCCGCCCTCCAGTTTCACGGCGTACGTCGTGCCGCTCACGTTGGCGGGGCCGCCCGTCTGCACCGGCTTGCCCCGGGGGTCGAGGACGCGCACGGAGTCGTCGCTCATGGCCACCTTCTCGGAGAAGGTGAGCGACACCTGGGCGGGTGCCTGTCCGGCCACCGCTCCCTGCGCGGGGTCGCTGCCGGTCAGCGCCGCGTGGGCGGAGGCGGGTGAGGCGCCCGCCAGCAGCGCGCCGGTGACGGCGAGCAGGAGCAGCAGCAGGGTCCGCAGTCGGGGGGCGGTGGTCGGGGTCACGGTGGTCCCTCCTTCAGTGGCCGGTCGACGGGGTGTACGTCGCGGACTTCACCGGCATCTCGACGGTGAGCGGTCCGGACCGGGCGAAGGTGAGCTTCACCGTGACCGTCTGGCCCTGCTTCGGCGCACGCTTCAGCTTCTCGAACATCAGGTGGTCGCCCCCGCTGCGGAACACGAGCCGGCCGTGCGCCGGTATGCCGAAGGAGGACTCCTGTGCCATGGCCCCGCCGGTGGTGCTGTGCATGGTGACCTCGCCGGCGACGTCGCTGCTGACCGAGGTCAGCTCGTCGCCGGCCCCGCCCTCGTTGGTGATCGTCAGGAAGCCGGCGGCCATGTCGGCGGAGACGGGCTGGGGCATGTAGGCGGAGCTGACGGACAGGTCCGCCTTCCCGGCGTCCGCGCTCGCGGAGTCCGAGCAGCCGGTGAGGGCCAGGGCGGCGGTGAGCGCGCCCGCGGTCAGGACGGCCGGACGCCTCACGGGTTGGCTCCCTTGACGAGCTTGGGCAGGTCCTTGGTGTAGTCGTCGGCCGTGGCGCTCTCGCCGTAGAGGACGTACCCGGCGTCGGTCTTCGGGGAGAAGGCGACGACCTGGGTGCCGTGCATGGAGACGAGCTTGCCGTTCTCGTCCTTCTTCGTCGGCTCCACGGCGATGCCGAGGGTCCGCGCGCCGGCCTGGATCCTGGCGAAGTCGCCGGTCAGGCCGATGAACTCGGGGTCGATGCCCTTGAGCCACTTGCCCAGCTCGGCCGGGGTGTCGCGGCCGGGGTCGGTGGTGACGAAGACGACCTTCAGATCGTCCTGTTCCGCCTTGGGCAGGGACTTCTTGGCGACGGCGATGTTGCTCATCGTCGCCGGGCAGATGTCCGGGCAGTGGGTGTAGCCGAAGTAGACGAGGGTCGGGTGGCCCTGGGTCTCCTTGCGGAGGTCGTACTTCTTGCCGTGGGTGTCGGTGAGCACCAGCGCCGGCTTGTCGAACGGCTGGTCGAGGACGGTGGCCGGCTTGTTCGAGCCGGAGCCGCCCGAGACCACGGCGACCGGTGAGTCGTCGGCGTCGTTCCCGTTGCCGCAGGCGGAGAGGGTGAGGGTGGCGGCGGCGAGCAGCGCCGCCGCGGCGAACGTCTTCTTGCGCATAGGAAAATGTCCCAGATGTGTGAACTCCGGCGCGCACCGGGGTCGCCGGGGCCGTGCGGGGACGGCCCCGCGCGACACCCGGCGCGCGCTGTGGAACGAGGGTCAGGCGGCGGTGCGGCGGCGGCCGGCGAAGATGCCGTAGGCCACGCCCGCGACGCCGGCGACGATGCCGGCCACGCCGAGCACGCGCGCGGTGGTGTCGGTGCCGTCACCGGAGTCCGCGGCGGCCGTCTTCCCGGTCCCGGCGTCCTTGCCGGCCGCGTTCGCCGCGCTCGCCGAGCCGTGCTCGTCGTCGGAGGCGGCGGCCAGCTCCAGCACCGGGGCGGGGTTGTCCGGCTCCTCCCGGCCCTCCTGCGGGACCTCGATCCAGCGCACCACTTCCTTGTCGGAGTAGGTCTGGAGGGCCTTGAACACCAGCTGGTCGGTGTTCTCGGGCAGGGCGCCCAGGGACACCGGGAACTTCTGGAAGAAGCCGGGCTCGATGCCCTTGCCGTCGGCGGTCCAGGTGACCTTGGTGACGGCCTCGTCGATCTTCTCGCCGTGCATGGTCAGCGGCTTGTCCAGCTTGGACTTGGTGACGGTGACCTTCCAGCCGGGCACCGGCTGCGGCATCACCGAGGCGATCGGGTGGTCGGCCGGCAGGTTGATCTCGACCCTGGTGGTCGAGGCGTCGTCGCGCTCGTTCGGGACCTTGACGTCCACGACCGCGTAGCCGCCCTTGGCCGCGGTGCCCTCCGGCTGCACGGTGACGTGCGCGAACGCGGGGGCGGACAGGCCGAGGACGGCCGAGCCGGCGACGAGGGCGGCGGCGGTGATACGAGAAACCTTCATGGCAGGGAGTACTCCACTCCGGGTGGGATTGCGTGGTGATCGGGAGTACGCGTGCGGGCGGCCGTGCCACTCGGGACGGCGGCGATCGGTGGGCGCACGCGCGCGTGCCGCACGACGGCGGCGCCTCCCGGCCGGCGCTCTTGCGTCCCGGCTGGAGTGGTCGTCGCGTCGTGTCAGGCGGCGAGGAGGAAGGCGGCGGCGGGGGGACCGCGCCGGATCACCGTGTGCTGGAGTACGGCGGTGTGCGGCGCCGGGGCCTCGTCCCGGCCGGAACGCCGGCCGCGCGGGCCGGGCGGGGTGTCGGGAAGCAGCCCGGCGCACAGGGCGTGCGCCAGCGTGAGCGCGGCGCGCAGGGACCGTATGAGCGCGGTCTCCGCGACGCCGTGCGCCGACAGTTCCATCAGCCGCAGCACGGCCAGGTCCCCGCGGCGCAGCAGCCAGCCGGCGGTCACGGCGGCGAGCACGTGGCCGAGCAGCATCGGCAGCGAGGGCAGCATGCCGGCGGTGGCGCCCGCGGCGTCGTGCGCGTGTTCCATGGCGCCCAGGGACGCGGTGGGCCGGCCCGAACGGTCGATCAGCCGGGCGTCGAGCAGCAGCCGGTAGGCGTGCCCCGGGGTGAGGGACGACGGGGTCGACCCGCACACGAGCCGGGTGGCCTGCTCCACCAGCGCCCGGTCGCTCAGCGCCGCGCCCGTGGACCCGGCGGCCATCGGCATCCCGCCGGCGGCCGTCGCGGCCCCGTGCTGGCCCAGCCCGAACAGCGTGTGCAGCACGGTCTGGCCGAGGGCGAGCAGCCCGGCGATGCCCGGCAACGAGCGGGCCCGCCCGGCGAGCGGCACCACGAACAGCAGACAGCCGAGGAAGCCCGCGCCGAGCGTCCACAGCGGCACGCCCGCGCAGGAGGCCAGGGTGTGCCCGCACGCGGCCAGCGCGACGCAGGCCGCGGCGAACACCGCGGCCCGCAGGATCCGGAGCGCGGCTCCGGGACGCGCCGTGCGCGGGTGGGGGGCAGTCATGGCGGGCTCATCATCCCACCGGCCCCACCCGCCGTACACGGCAGGTCGGCCGCGCCGTCCCCGTTCACCGGTTCGACCTGCCCATACACCGATTCCGGCCGCGGCGCATCGGCCGAATGGGCTCGTTCACGTCAATGGAGTGCTTACGGCCACCCGCCGGTGGCAATACGTAACGGTATGTCGAGCCGCGGCCAGGAGGCTGGAGCATGAGCATCTGGTGGTCACTCCAACTGCGGCGCGAGGCCGCGAGCGTTCCGCTCGCGCGACGGCTGCTCATCGGAACGATGGAGACGGCGGGGGTCGACCCCGACATCTCCTACGACCTGTCGGTGGCCCTGTCCGAGGCCTGTGCGAACGCGGTCGAGCACGGCGGTGACACCGCGCCCGGCGCCTCGGAGGCGTACCAGGTGACGGCGTACCTCGACGGGGAGAGGTGCCGTATCGAGGTGGCCGACTCCGGGCCCGGTCTGCCCCGCGCCCAGGACTTCCGGCCCGCCCGTCCGGACGCCGAGCACGGGCGCGGCCTGTGTCTGATCCAAGAGCTGGCCGACCACGTCCACGTCGGGGCGAAACCCGGACGGGGCGGGACGGTGGTCAGCTTCGACAAGATCCTCAAGTGGACGAAGGACCCCTCGCTGCTCACGGCGTGAGCTGCGGGGGCCCCTCGTCCGGGAATCGGCGGATCAGCCCTTCAGCGCGGCCATCCACGCCTCGACCTCGTCGGAGCGGCGCGGCAGCCCCGCGGAGAGGTTCCGGTTGCCGTCCTCGGTCACGAGGATGTCGTCCTCGATCCGGACGCCGATCCCCCGGTACTCCCGCGGCACGGTCAGGTCGTCGGCCTGGAAGTACAGACCGGGTTCGACGGTGAGCACCATGCCCGGCTCCAGGGTGCCGTCCACATAGGTCTCGGTCCGTGCGGCGGCGCAGTCGTGGACGTCCATGCCGAGCATGTGCCCGGTGCCGTGCAGGGTCCAGCGGCGCTGCAGGCCCAGCTCCAGGACGCGCTCGACCGGGCCCTCGACCAGGCCCCACTCGACGAGCCGCTCGGCCAGCACGCGCTGGGCGGCGTCGTGGAAGTCGCGGTACTTGGCGCCCGGCTTGACGGCCGCGATGCCGGCCTCCTGGGCGTCGTACACGGCGTCGTAGATCTTCTTCTGGAGCTCGGTGTACGTGCCGTTGACGGGCAGCGTGCGCGTGACGTCGGCGGTGTACAGGGTGTGCGTCTCCACGCCGGCGTCCAGCAGGAGAAGGTCACCGGAGCGGACCGGGCCGTCGTTGCGGACCCAGTGCAGGGTGCAGGCGTGCGGGCCGGCCGCGCAGATGGAGCCGTAGCCGACGTCGTTGCCCTCCACGCGTGCGCGGAGGAAGAAGGTGCCCTCGATGTAGCGCTCGGAGGTCGCCTCGGCCTTGTCGAGGACCTTCACGACGTCCTCGAAGCCGCGCACGGTGGAGTCGACGGCCTTCTGCAGCTCGCCGATCTCGAACTCGTCCTTCACCAGGCGCATCTCGGAGAGGAAGACGCGCAGCTCCTCGTCGCGCTCGGCGGTGACCTTGTCGGTCAGGGCCGCCTCGATGCCGGCGTCGTGGCCGCGCACCACGCGGACCGGGCCGGTGGCCTCGCGGAGCGCGTCGGCCAGCTCGCGCACATCGGCGGCCGGGATGCCGTAGAGCGCCTCGGACTCGGTGAGGGAGTGGCGGCGGCCGACCCACAGCTCGCCCTGGCCGGAGAGCCAGAACTCGCCGTTCTCGCGGTCGGAGCGCGGCAGCAGGTAGACGGTGGCCCGGTGGCCGTCGCCCTTGGGCTCCAGCACCAGGACGCCGTCCTCGGTCTGGTTGCCGGTGAGGTACGCGTACTCGACCGAGGCGCGGAAGGGGTACTCGGTGTCGTTCGAGCGGGTCTTGAGGTTGCCCGCCGGGATGACCAGGCGCTCGCCCGGGAAGCGGGCGGAGAGCGCGGCGCGGCGGCGCGCGGTGTGCGCGGCCTGCTCGACGGGCTCCAGGTCACGCAGCTCCGTGTCGGCCCAGCCGGACTTCATGTTCTCGGCCAGCTCGTCGGAGACGCCCGGGTACAGGCCGTTCTTCCGCTGCTTGACCGGCTCCTCGGCCTCGGTCTCCGGGCCCTCCGCGGTAGCGGTGTCGGGCACAGCCGGGTTGAGCTCGTCGGACACGTGATCCTCCTCGATACGCCAGTGATCTCCCCCGGGGCCCGTGCGCTCCTGCTTGTGGCCGAGCGGGGCCTCCATCATCGTACGGTCGTACCGGGAGCGGGCGGGGTCGGATGACCTGTTATGCCCGGTCATACCGGTCGGCCGGCCGGACCGCCGCCGGGCCCGTCAGTCGAAGCGGGCCGCCAGCAGGACCACGTCCTCCTCGTTGTCGGCCGCGTCCAGGCCGTCCGGCAGGACCGTGCGCAGGACGTGGTCGGCGACGGCGCCCGGATCGTGCCGCAGTGCGCGCGGGACGCCCGCGGCGGCGGCGTGCAGCCGGGCGAAGGCGCGGTCCGTCGGGTCGCCGGTGCGGTGCAGCAGCCCGTCGGTGTAGAGCAGGACCGTCTCCCCGGGCTCCGTGCGCACCTCGGCGCTCGGCGCCTCCCAGCAGGCGAGCATGCCGAGCGGCGCGGAGACGGAGGTCTCGGCGAACTCGGTGCGCCGCTCGCCGGTCAGCAGCGGCGGGGCGTGCCCGGCGCCGGCCAGGGTGATCCGGCGCAGCGCGGGCTCGCAGTAGGCGAACAGGGCGGTGGCCGAGCGGGCGGGCTCGGTCAGCCGGAGCAGCAGCTCCAGGTCGGACAGGACCGCGACCGGGTCCTCGCCCTCCATCACGGCGTAGGCGCGCAGGGAGGCGCGCAGCCGGCCCATGGCGGCCACCGCGCCGGGCCCGGAGCCGGTGACCGAGCCGACGGACAGACCGAGCGCGGCGTCCGGCAGCGGCAGGGCGTCGTACCAGTCGCCGCCGCCGCGCGCGCTCGTGCGGTGCCGGGCGGCGAGCTGGACGCCGGGCACCCGGGGCAGCCGGGAGGGCAGCAGTTCACCGGTGAGGGTCGCCACGCACGCGCGCGTGCGCTCCACCTCCAGCAGCCGGGCCAGGTGCTCGGTGGCGTGCCGGACGTACAGCCCGGCGAGGTGGCGGCGGCGCTCGTGCGGCTCGGCCGGTTCGTCGTAGAACCAGACGGCGGCGCCGAGGCGGCCGGCGGACTCGGTGGCGAGCGGCAGGGCGTAGCTGGCGGCGTAGCCGAGGCGGACGGCCACTTCGCGGTGGCGCGGGTCGAGGCCGTCCTCGGCGAGCAGGTCGGGGTGGGTGATCTCGGCGGAGCCGCCGGTGTCGTACGGCAGCGAGCCGCGCGGCACGGTCTCGAGGTGGCCGAGGTCGGCGCGGCCGAGGCCGAGGCCGAGGCTGGTGCGGGGGCCGAGGCCGTCGGCGGGCTCCAGGGCGACCAGGCCGCGGCGGGCGCCGACCAGGGCGGCTCCGGCGCGCAGCAGTTCGTGCAGGGCGACCTCGAGCGCGCTGGTGCGGGAGAGTCGCTCGGTGAGTTCGTGCAGGGTCGTCAGATCGGAGACCCAGCCGGCCAGCCGGTCCTGGAGCAGGGTGCCGGGGGCGGGCGGATGGGGGGCGGGAACGGTGGTGGTGCCCGGGACGCAGGGGGCGCCGGAGACGGGAGGGACGGGCGTCGCAGTGTGGGCGGGCGTGGGAACTGTGGGGTCGATTCCGGCCACTTTCGGCGGGTGCGGGGCGTTCATGGCGTCCGGCTTCCAGACCGGTGCGTATTGCTGGGAAGCATCGCAAACCCCCATGTCATTCTGCGCCGCTAGCAGTGTCTCCACATGTACACGCACTCGTGAGGGGATGTCCAGCATTGTCCTGCGGGGATTCCTGGTGTCCATGAGACGCGAGGGGGTTTGTCCGAACCCCTTGCGTTACCGGCAAGTTGGCTGAAAACTGCCTTAGGTATCGGTCCATTGCGGTCGACTGGCCTTGCTCGACGGAGCGTCACAACGGTCGTGATGGGTACGTACTCGGAGAAGGCCAGGGGTGGTTGGGGGCCACCCGGAACCTGGCGACGGACCCGGGCGTCATAGCCACCGACGACCGAGCCCCATCCTCCCGTGGCGGAGGCGAAGAGAACACGCGCGACGGCAAAACGCCAGACTTCGCCACCCGTACGCCGCGGACGTGCTTTTGATAGACGCACTATGGACGCGGACGCGGCCCACGCTCGACCCCCTGGGGTACCCATGCCGTGCGCGGGGGTGTGATGCGCCAACAGGTACGCACAGTGAAGTGATCGACACATGGTGTGATGAATCCACGGTGTTGCCAGCGGTGCAACGGAAAGGAACGAGCGCTCATGCGCGAGATCCTCAAAAGGCGACGCAGGCTGCTGTCCAGGCGGAACGGCGGGCGGCCCGAGCTGATCGGCGCGGCCCTGACCTTCGCGACCGAGTGGCAGTGGCCGGTACTCCCCGGTGTGGCGCCGGACCCGCAAGGGCGGGCCCGCTGTGCCTGCCCCGACCCGGAGTGCACGGTGCCCGGTGCGCACCCCTTCGACCCGGGGCTGCTCGCGGCCACCACCGACGCGCGGATGGTCCGCTGGTGGTGGGCCAACCGGCCGGAGGCCCCGATCATCCTGGCCACCGGGGACCGGGCGCCGTGCGCGGTCAGCCTGCCGGCCCTCGCCGCCTCCCGCGCCCTCGCCCTGCTCGACCGGCGCGGCATGCGGCTCGGCCCGGTGGTCGCCTCGCCCACCCGCTGGTCGCTGCTGGTGAAGCCGTACTCCATGGAGCAGCTCGGCGAACTGCTCTACGCCAAGGACTTCGTCCCCGGCTCCCTGCGTTTCCACGGCACGGGCGGCTACATCGCCCTGCCCCCGTCCGAGACCGGCCAGGGCGCCGTGCGCTGGGAGCGTGCCCCGCTGCCCGGCTCGGCCGCGCCCTGGGTGCCCGATGTGGAGGCCGTGGTGGACGCCGTGGTCGACGCCCTCACTCGTACGGGTGTGAGCGCTCCGGAGTTGTAGGGGTGTCGGGCGCGGCCGGGGCCCGCCCCCTCGTTATCGTCCGGACATGCTGCGTCTTTCCGGCGGCCGCCGGGCCGCACGGCCGCGCCACGGCGGGCCGGGCCCGCGCGGGCCGCGTCTGCTCGCCCTCGGGGCCGTCGTGGCGGCCGTGGCCGCGCTGCCGCTGACCGTGGCCTCCGCGGGACAGGCGGGCGAGGCCGGCCGGACCGCCGTACCGGCCGCTGCCCGGGCCGACGCCAGGACCGGCCGGACGGCCGTACCGGCCGACGCCGGGGCCGGCGCGCACGGCGCCCGCCGTTCCCCCTTCCCGCCCGGCGCCGGGCTCGCCACCGCCGCCCGCTGCGGCCCGGCCCTCACCTCGCCGGACGGCATCGAGGCCCAGACCTGCGTGCTCACCCGGGACGGGGACACCTGGGCGCGCACCTACTACCGCAACGCCACCGGCGGAGCGCTGGACGCGCTGCTGAGCCTGATGGGACCGGGCGACCGGGCCGTCCGGACGCACTGCGTCACCGGGACCGACGACGAGCCCGCCACCTGCGAGACGCCGCGCGAGCCCGTCCGGGGCGGCCCGGGCGCCTATACGGCCGTCACCGAGTTCGCCGCGCACGGCACGGACGGGGCCCTGCTGCTCCGCTCGGGCAGCAACCCCTGAGGCGTCGCGTCCCGTTGACGCGCCGCCGCGCTCCGTACACCGGTGCGGGCGCGGTCACGGGCGCGGGACGGCCTTGGAAAAGGGCATGGAAAGGCCCGGTTGCTGGCGACGGGGGATGCACCAGCAACCGGGCTACAGGAACCGTAACAAGAGATCGGCGGTTCGCAAATTCGGTCTTGCCGATTCGGACACCGATTTTCCTGGAGAAGGGCCGAGTTGTGACGCGAGTCACTCTTCGTCCGGCCCGTCGGCGCGCCTCGCCCGGCCGGTCGGCCGGGCGAGGCGCTCACGACGCGTCAGCTGAGCGTGACCTGCCGGTTGGTCAGTCCGCCGCGGGCCCGGCGCTCCTCCGGAGTGAGCGGTTCCGTGGCCGCGAGGGCGGTGGCGAGACGCTCGGCGAACTCGGCGGCCGGCTGCTCCACGTCCTTGGCCGAGATGCCGCTCGGCAGGTCCCAGACCGGCACGGTGAGGCCGTGAGCACGGAAGGAACCCACGAGCCGGGTGCCCTCGCCGAGGCTGGAGCGGCCCGCCGCGTGCAGCCGTGCGAGAGCGTCCAGAAGCTGCTCCTCCGGGTGCGGCATGACCCAGCGCAGGTGGTTCTTCTCCGGGGTCTCGCACCAGTAGGCGGCCGGCACGCCGGTCAGCCGTACGGTCGGGATCGCGGCCGCGTTGGCCCGCTCCAGGGAGGCGGCCACCTCCGGGCTCGCGTTCTCCGCGTCCGGCACCCAGAACTCGAAGCCGCTGTGCACGACCGGCTGGAAAGCGCCCTCCGGGTCCAGCAGCTCCTGCAGCCGCGGGCCCTCGGCGGGGGCGCGGCGGCCCTGCACCGGAGTGCCCGGCTCGGCCTCCAGGGCACGCAGCAGGGTGTCGGCGAGGTCGCGGCTGATGTCGCCGGACGCCGTGTCGTTCTGCAGGCCCAGCAGGACCGAGCCGTCGTCCCGGCGCAGCGCGGGCCAGGCCATCGGCAGCACCGTGGCCAGCGTGACCGACGGGACGCCCTCGGGCAGGCCGTCGCGCAGGGCCAGTTCCGCGGTCGCGGCCGGGACCAGCTCGCGCAGCGCGACCCAGTCGCACTCGCCGGGCAGTCCCTCGAACGGGCGCTGCACCAGCTCGGTCACGGCGTGCGCGGCGGCCCGGCCGTGGCAGGCCTTGTAGCGCCGGCCGCTGCCGCAGGGGCAGGGCTCGCGGGCGCCGACAACCGGGATCTCCCCGTCGATCGGCTGCGGCTTGGCCTTCGTCTGGGGGCGCTTCTTGGCCATGGTGGGTGTCTCCCGGTTACGGCTCTTCTCGTACGTCGGGAGCCTAGCCGTTCGGGCCGTGACCGACGGGAACCTGTGGACAACGCACGGGCGCTCGACGGCTGGTGGGCGCGAGCGGGGCCCCGCCCGCCGGGGCCCGGCGCCGCCCGCGGGTACCGGACCGGCGCGCCGACCACCGGCCGTCCCGGGTCAGTCCTGGTCCTCGAAGGCGTCCGTGAAGTCCAGGCCGGACAGGTCCGGCAGCGCCAGGCCCGGGGTGGTCAGACCGGACAGGGGCACGTCCGTGCCGGTGATGCCCGTGAGCGTCGTATCCGTTATGCCTTCCAGTGGCAGGTCCGGCAGGCTCTCGTCCGCCGCCGGCAACCGAGGCAGCGGCACCTCGCCGGCCACCGCGCCCGTCCGTGCCGCCTCCGAGGCCGCCACCACGGCCGGCAGCGCCAGGCCGGTGAGGGGTGCCTCCCGGACCACGGGCCGGGTGACGCGCGTAGCGAACGGGGCGTGGGGACAGCCGGCATCGGGGTCGTGGACGTCCCCGTGGACCAGCACCCAGACCGTCACCTCGCCCTCGACGTCGTCGCGGACGCCCCAGTCGTCGGCGAGGGCCGTGATGATGTTCAGCCCGCGCCCGCCGTGCGCGGTCACCGACGGTGTCGCCGGTGCCGGGCGGGTCGGACCGCCGCCGTCCGTGACCTCCACGAGCAGCCGCCCGCGCGCGTCGACCCGCCACGCGGCGCGTACGTCGCCGTCCCCGGCCGGCGCGTCCCCCAGGGGCCGCCCGTGCCGGCAGGCATTGCTCAGCAGTTCCGAAAGGATCAGCACGGCGTCGTCGATGACCGACTCCGCCACGCCCCCGCTGCGCAACTGCGTCCGCATCCGGTGCCGTGCCTTCCCCACGCCCGCAGGGCCATGGGGTACGGCCATGCTCGACGACGTGGGCACTTCCTGTGCCACCACCAACGCCACCCCCGAGACCTCCTTCGCCCCACGCCACGGTGTGAATGCCCTTTTGGTCTGCGCCGGAAACCGGCCAGTCCTCTTCCGGTGACGCACTCGACACATGCGGACACGCGGCGAACGCGCCGGTGCACTCCCCGTGACGGGGTCACCCCCGCCGGTGACCGGCAGGGGTGTCCGGGGGACGGCTCAGCGGCCGAGACGGCTCAGCACCGCGCGCGGGCGGTTGGTGATGATGGCGTCGACGCCCAGCTCGACACAGAGGTCGACGTCCTCGGGCTCGTTCACGGTCCACACGTGGACCCCGTGTCCGGACTGCCGCAGGCGCTCCACATAGGCGGGGTGGTTGCGCACGATGCGCAGCGAGGGCCCGGCGATGCGCACGCCCGTGGGGAGCCGGCCGTCACGCAGCCGGGGCGAGACGAATTGCATCAGGTAGACCGTCGGCAGGGTCGGCGCCGCGGTGCGCACGCGGTGCAGCGAACGGGCCGAGAAGCTCATGATCCGGACCGGCGACTCGGCGGCGGAGGCCGGCGCGGCCAGGCCGAAGCGGTTCAGCAGGGCCAGCAGCCGCTCCTCGACCTGGCCCGCCCAGCGCGTGGGGTGCTTGGTCTCGATGGCCAGCTCCACCCGCCGCCCGGCGTCCGCGACGAGTTCCAGCAGCCTCTCCAGGGTGAGGACGGAGGTCTCTTCGCGGTCCTCCGGGCGGTGCTCCCAGTCGGGCTCCTCGTCCCGTCCGTGCCAGGCCTCGCGCGTCTTCCAGGAGCCGAAGTCGAGCGCGGCCAGATCGGCCAGTTCCAGCGCGGAGACCGCGCCGCGGCCGTTGGACGTACGGTTCACCCGCCGGTCGTGGACGCAGACCAGATGGCCGTCCGCGGTCAGCCGTACGTCGCACTCCAGGGCGTCGGCGCCGTCCTCGATCGCCTTGCGGTAGGCGGCGAGGGTGTGCTCGGGGGCGTCTTCGGAGGCGCCCCGGTGGGCGACGACCTGGATGGAGCGCTGGGGTGCGTGGGTCACCGCGTCATGGTGCCACCGTCACCGGGTAGCCGTGGCGGGGCGGGCGCGACTTCCCGGCGCGCGGGCGGGGTCCTCCTGATCGCTTATATAACGTTTGCGGAGAATGCCGCTAAAGATCCTATATAAAGAGGACCGCCGGACGCACAGTCACCGCTTATGGTGCTCTGACGGCTCGTGGGAAAAGCTGACGCAAGACCAGTGCGACCGACGACAACAGGCGTGGACCGAGGAGAAGAGCTGTGAGCACCGAGAACGAGGGCAACGCGGTACCCCCGGCGCCGTCCGCACCTCCCGTGCCGGTGGCCTCTCCCGACGCTTCCCCGCAGGGCCCCGCGCCCGGGGGGAGCGCCCCGACGGCACCGCTTCCGCCCGTGCCCCCGGAGAACCCGGCGGCGAACCCGGCGGCCCCGCCCGCGGCCCCCGCGCCCGGCCAGGCCCCGGCGGCCCACGGGACGGCCCCCACCGGCCCGGCACCCGACGGCTCCTGGCCGCCCCCGCCCCCGGCCACCCCGTCCTACGGCGACCCGGGTGCCTACGGCGGCGGCCCGTCCCACGGCGGCGGCCCCGCCTACGGCGGTGACGCGGGCGGCCCGGGCGCCGGCTGGGGCGCCTCCTGGCAGCAGCCCGCGCCCAAGCCGCGCGGTCGCGGCGGCCTGGTGGCGGCGGTCCTGGCGGCCGCGCTGGTCGCGGGCGGCCTGGGCGGCGGCCTCGGCTACACCCTGGCCAAGGACCGCGACGACCACGGCTCCACCACCATCTCTGCCTCCGACGGCGCCACGCAGGTCAAGCGCGCGCCGGGGACGATCGCCAACGTGGCCTCCAGGGCGCTGCCCAGCACGGTGACGATCCAGGCCGAGAGCAGCGACGGCGAGGGCGGCACGGGCACCGGGTTCGTCTTCGACACCCAGGGCCACATCGTCACCAACAACCACGTGGTCGCGGAGGCGGTGAACGGCGGCCGGCTCACGGCCACCTTCCCGAGCGGGAAGAAGTACGACGCCGAGATCGTCGGCCACGCGCAGGGCTACGACGTGGCGGTCATCAAGCTCAAGAACGCCCCCTCCGACCTCAAGCCGCTCGCCCTCGGCGACTCCGACAAGGTGGCCGTCGGCGATGAGACCATCGCCATCGGCGCCCCCTTCGGCCTGTCGAACACGGTGACGACCGGCATCATCAGCGCCAAGAACCGCCCGGTGGCCTCCAGCGACGGCAGCTCCACCAGCAAGGCGTCCTACATGAGCGCCCTGCAGACCGACGCGTCCATCAACCCGGGCAACTCCGGCGGCCCGCTGCTGGACGCCTCCGGCGCGGTCATCGGGATCAACTCCGCGATCCAGTCCACCGGGAGCGGCGGCTTCGGCTCCGGGCAGTCCGGCTCGATCGGCCTGGGCTTCGCGATCCCGATCAACCAGGCGAAGTACGTCGCCCAGCAGCTGATCAAGACCGGCAAGCCGGTGTACGCCAAGATCGGCGCCTCGGTCTCCCTGGAGGAGTCCTCCGACGGCGCGAAGATCACCGACCAGGGCACGAGCGGCGCCGCCGCGGTCGAGTCGGGCGGTCCGGCGGACAAGGCCGGCCTCAAGCCCGGGGACGTCATCACCAAGCTCGACGACCACGTGATCGACAGCGGCCCCACCCTGATCGGCGAGATCTGGACCCACGAGCCGGGCGACAAGGTGACGATCACCTACAAGCGGGGCGGCCAGGAGCACACGGTGGACCTGACGCTGGGCACCCGGCAGGGCGACAGCTGACGGGGCCGCCCGCCGCGGCCCGGGGGCCGGTAATCTGTACCCGCGCCGTCGATCTCCGTCGGCGCGGGGAGGCGTGCCCGAGCGGCCGAAGGGAACGGTCTTGAAAACCGTCGTGGCAGCGATGTCACCGTGGGTTCAAATCCCACCGCCTCCGCAGAGGTTGTAGGTATGCAGGTCAGAAGGGGTGTCTCTTACGAGAGGCGCCCCTTTGGCATGGGTGCCTGTCTCACGTTGATCCGGCCCTGACACGTCGTTGATCAGTGTGTGTGGACCAGGCGTGGACCAGATCGGAGTCGCAGGGCCCACGAACGACAGTTCGGTTCTGCTGCCCTGTCGCGTCGCCAACGCTCCGGCCGGGTCGAGGTACGGGCTGCGACGCATGGAAGAAGAGTGGCTGAGGCCGATACGGGTCGCTGGAGACACCCGTGATGGGCGCTCGTTCGACGCACCCGCCGCCGTGGCTGACTTTCGGTGGCTCAGGGCACAACCGCTGCTGCAACTCGGCGCCCGGAGACGGAGTTGCAACCGCACGGCTCCCGGCAGAGGGGGCGGACCGGCCGTTGGCCGTTGGCTTAGAAGCCTGCGGCAGCCATCACGCGGGAGCGCAGGGGCTCGGTCGTGAGCATGTCGGCGAACTGCCAGGAGTAGTTCGTGACCTCTTCCTCTTGCAGTTCGACCGCGTCGGCGGTGGTGCGGAACAGGAACCGGAAGTCGAAGTGCGGGTGTTCCGGTTCGCCCTTCGCGTCGTTGGCCGGGATGGTATGCACGTCGATGTGCAGGGGGCCGTCTCCGTCCGGCTGGACCTGGTCAGGGCTGATGCCGGTTTCCTCGGCCAGTTCGCGCAGGGCGGCGTCCCGCAGGCTCGTGTCCTCGGTCTCGACGTGCCCGCCGGGCAGCAGCCACTTGCGCAGGGCCCGGTGCTCGATGGTGAGGACACGGCCGTCGGGGCGGACCAGGGCGGCGCCGGCGGTGACGTGCCCGCGGAACTCCTTGCGCGAAGCGACCGAGTCGCCGGCCTGTTCGACGACCTCACGGAGAAGCGAAAGCGCGTCCTTCTCCTCCGGGTGGTCGGCGAGGTAGGCGTCGACGGTGTCGCGCACGTGCTGTGCCGTGATCGGCATGGGCTGCTCCTAGCGGTTGAAGTAGTTCAGCCACGTTCCGGCGATGGCCGCGCGGTCCGTGGCGTCGACCTCGTGCATACCGGGGCCGAGGTCTCCACGGGCGAGGTTTCGGACGCCCGCGAGTATCTCGGCCTGCACGAGGTAGATGAACGGGCCCACGCTGGCGCCGTGCAGGAAGTTGACGGCGTTGCCGCCGTTGAGCAGGTAGAAGTAGTGCCCGGTCGTCTGGTACCGGGTGACGTGCTCCCCGTCGGGGGTGCGCTGGTACACGTCGGGAAGACCGGCCAGGTCGAGTTCGTCTTCACTGCTGGTGAACCGTGGCGACGTAGGCTCCGTTGCGCAGGGCGGAGAAGTCTTCGCCTCGTAAGGACACGGCACCGGTCGCGCACAGGATCAGACCGGCCCCGTGCAGGGCGGTGTCCCGGTCCCGGGCCACGGTGAAGCCCTGCGAGAGGGCCTGCGTGCGGCGGACGGGGTCGACGTCGTAGACGGTGACCTGGACGCCCTTGGCGTGGAGCAGGCGGGCGATGCTGGAGCCGAGCTTGCCGAAGCCGATCACCAGGGCCGGACGGCCGTGCAGGATGTCGCCGCGGCCCCGCATCAGCGCCTCGGCCGAGAACACGACCGACTGACCCACGAGGAAGTCCTCGGGGCCCTTCAGCGGGGAACGGGCGACGGACACTACGGGGCAGGGCAGTTTCTCGGTGCTCGCATACCGCTTGTGGCCGTTCTCCGTGTCCTCGACCACGCCCAGGACGCGGCCCGAGAAGCGCTCGCACAGGGTGCCGAGTGCCGGCGCGAAGTACCCGCCGACATCGAGCAGTACGACCGGCTCACCACCGGACCGCGACTCGATGTAGTCAAGCGCGCTGTCGGGGTTCTCGAACAGCTCTCGGGAGAGGGCGTCGCACTGCGCCGCCTTCTCGATCTCCCGGCGGGCGGTGAGGTCTACGGACTTGGGCTTGGGCAGCACGGCGCGCAGGCTGGTGGTGTTGCCTACGGCTCGTACGAACGCGGGACGCTCGGGCAGCAGGTGGGTGATCAGGAAGGCCGAGGGCTTCTCTGCCGGGGCGAAGGTGTCCGTGATGCGCGCGAAGTACGAGTCCAGGCGTGCACGCTCGAACTGTTCCATTGACTCACTTCCCTTGGTTGGGCGGTAAGGCTCAGTGGGGGAACCCGCCTGCGCGTCAGGGAGAGGGGAGCGCGGAAGCGGAGGTCATCGAGTGGCGAGCAGCGCTCGCGGCCTCCGGCACCCGCGCAGCGCGGCGTCAGGGCGAGGCCCGGTCGGTGCTGCGGTAGTGACGGGCGCGTGCCGAAAAATCACGGACCCTGGTTCTGGGGACAGCAGTCGGGCGAGGTGCAGTGCTTCGGCGCGCAGCCAACGGGTGGCGAGACGAGGGGACCGGCCGCGATAGGCGGCGAGCAGGATCTCGCGGGTACCACTGAGGTCGTGGGCGGTCGCCTCGCAGCGGAAGGTGATGGGCGACCGCGTCGCGGTACGTGCGGAGGTCGGCGGAGCCAGCACCGGCACGACCGGGGTCACCGCTCATGCTCCCGAACCGATTCCCGCGCCTTGATGAGCTGACCTAACTGGATGTGGTACAGCTCGACCTGCGCCGGGGTGAGCACGAGCACGGTCTCGCAGGTGCCGCCGTCCTCGTAGTGGGCGGTCACCGGCAGCGCGGCCTGATGGGCACGATGGTCGTAGACGGCATCCCGCCGCGTCGGGGTGGTATGCGTGACCGGGACGGGCACGGGACGCAGAGTCGCCCCGTTCTTGTTGGCCCGCCAGTCCTCACCTCCACCAGGCGGGCGCAGGTGGTACGAGGCCGAGGTGTCGCTCGGCAGGGCGACGACCACGCCGATCTTCCTGCCCTTGGCGAGATCGAGGGCCAGATCACCGAGGCGGGGGTGGAACGGGGCACCGGCGCTTGACCCGACGCCCCGCACGGAGAGCTGCTTCGAGGTTTGTTCGGCCATGCCTCGAAGCTAGGAAGACCGGCAATGCCCAATATGGACCAGAGGAATACGACCCTTATCCGTCCAGGTGGAAGCGGTCTGACATGCGGCGCAGCTTTTCCCGGGTACTCGCCCGTTCGGCGTACACGATGCCGCGCAGCGTTGACCGGGCGATGGGGTGATTGCGGACGAGCTGGGGCGCGATGCGCTCGGCCGTCTCCAACTCCTTCAGCGCCTTGTCCCGGTTGCCGTCCCACAGCCAAGCCCGCGCCAGGTCCATGTGGTGATGGCCCTGACGGGAGTTGGGCAGCGACTCGATCAGCTCCTTGTTCGTGCGCCGGCTTATCGACAGCGCCTCGCCCTGCTCGTGCATCTCCAGGGCGATGCTGATGGCGTGAATCTGCACGTTGCCCGGTGAGAAGGTCAGGCTGTGGCGGTCGTAGGCCGGAGGGCCGACGGCCTCCGTCATTCGCTTGGCCGCAGCCCGCGCGTGCTTGATCCGGTCCTTTGCTTCGGCACCACGGCCGCCGCGTGCAGCCGAGACCGCCGCGCGCAGTTGCAGTGAGCCCCATGCCCGTACGGCCAGCGGTTCGCCGCGGTCGTACTCTTCCTGCACGCTGCGGATCGCCTTGTCCGACAGGGCGATGGCGTCATCCCAGTCGGCTGTGGCCCACATGTCCCAGACGCGCATCCAGTCGGCGACGGCAGGCAGCAGCGGGTCGCCGGACAGCCGTGCGGACCACGCGGCCCGTTCGCAGGCCATGGCGACCAACTCGGGGTGGCCCAGGGCGTGTGCGGCCGTGTGGGCGAACTTGCAGCACACCGCGTAGATCGCGTACGCCTCTTCCCGCTCGTGGCCCGTGGCGACCTCGGCCAGGGCGCGAGCCTCGCGGAACAGGTCGGGCAGCACCTCCATGATCGCCATGTTGGCGGCGGCGTCACGGAGCCGGTGCAGACGCGTGGTTTCCTGCCACAGCCGACCGGCTGGGCGGGGAGTCCCGTCGAAGACCGGAGCGAGGTCATAACGACGCAGCTCACGCATGATCGCTGCGGCGGAGACCTGCCACTGGTTCTCCGCCGGGGTGCTGTTGTACGGACGCCCGATCAGGTCGTTGGGGTGTACGTGCAGCTCCGAGGCGATCAGGTTGAGCAGGCCGACGCGGTCGAGTTCGATGAGACCGCGTTCCATCTTGGACACCCAGCCCTGGGTCTTGCCCAGGGCGGCGGCGAGGTCGGCTTGCGGCATGCCGAGACGGAGCCGGGCACGGCGTACACGGCGGCCGATCTCTTCGGCTTCTTCCAGCATCAGTGCGCCCCCCTGTGGGTGAGGCGCCGGCGGTGCAGCGGGCGGTGAGGCATGGTGCTCCGTCCGTCGGGGCTACTCCCCCTTGACGGTACCGAGGCCGCGTGCCGCGTGTGGAGTGTGTAGGTCAGGTTCCGGGAAAACCGAGCGAGTGGACCCCGTGTGGACCACGAGTCCCGAGTGATGCCGGTGACCGGTAGGGCATAGATGCTCCGCACCAGGTGGACGGGGCAACGGTGGGTCGCCCGAGCCGCCGAAGGGAACGGTCTTGAAAACCGTCGTGGCAGCGATGTCACCGTGGGTTCAAATCCCACCGCCTCCGCGCGGTTCCTAGACGCGCAGGCCGGAAGGGGTGCTCCTTGAGGGGGCGCCCCTTCTGCGTGGGGGCCTGTCGCGTTGTGGCCAGGGCAGTGGTCCGGAGGCGGACCAGAACCCCGCGACGGCCGTCACGCGGGTCTTCCCGCAGCCGTCGGCTCGGCGTCCGTCCGGGTGGGTGCTACTCCACGGCCGGGTCCTCCTGGGCCTGTCGTACCGCGCGGCGTACCGCCTGTTCGACCTCGTGCGGGTCGGTGCCCGTCGCCTCGGCGCGCGTGGTGATCGCCTCGTGCACGGCGTCCGAGGCGCTGCGGAAGCGGCGCTGCTGCTCGGCGTACGCCTCGCCGGTGAGGCCCGCCAGGCGTGCGCGTTCCTCTTCGGCGGTGCGTTCCAGACTGATCAGTTCATCCGGTATGTCCGTCACGTTCGGATCGTAAGAGGCTTCACGCCACCGCGCCTGCCCAGCGGTCCGCGGCCCTCGCCGATCGGTCCGCGGCACCGGCTCAGTGGTCCCGGTGCGTGGTCATCCGGGCCGCCGACGCGATCGTCGCGCGGGCCTCGTGTTCCGGCAGGCCGGTCGTCCGGGCCGCCTCGGTCAGGGCGTCCGCGAGGGCGGCTCCGATGCCGCTCTCGTAGGCGCGGCAGGCCGCCCAGAAGAGGCGGGTGTTGCGCTGGCCCTCGTGCGCGGAGAGGACGAAGTGGACCAGGCCCCGGCCATGGTCGCCCGGGGTGGCCGGCGCCGGGTGGCGTGGTCGGGGCGGGGGGACGAGGAGCCGCAGCAGGGCCGGCGGGCAGGGGGCCGGGGGCAGGTGGGCGGTGCCGGGCGCGGGGGCGTAGACGCCGTGGTCGGTGCGGGAGCCGGGGCCCACCAGGTAGCCGCCGGCGCCCCGGATGTCGATGCCGGGGGCGAGCCGGCCGGCCGAGTTGGGGACGACGGTGTCCGGCGGTCCGGTCAGCCACAGGTGGCGGCCCCCGCTCGGGGTGAGCACGACGACGGTCTCCGGGATCGTGAACAGGTGGCGCAGGGCCAGTTCGCGCAGGGCGGCCGAGGAGTCCGTGCCCGACTTGGTGTCCAGGTCGACGCCGATCAGGTGGTACGGCGGGAGCCCGCAGGCGATGCCGTAGCCGGTGGCCCAGGGGGCGGCGGCGAACAGGGCGCGGATGCGCCCGGGGTCGGTGGAGGCGTCGTACACGCCGTGGCCGAAGCGGCCGCAGGCGCCGTGGCAGGGCGGTCCCTGCGGTGCCGGTTCGTCGCGGTGGGGGGAGCGCAGGGCCGGGAGCTTCGTCCGGGACAGGGGGATGACGGCCAGGCCGCGCTCGGCGGCGGACAGGGCGTGCGCGAGGGCCAGGGTCGCGGCCTGCCGGTCGGGGGTGGCCATGGCTCCATGGTCGTACGTATGTTCGAAAAAGGGAAGGGTGGAGCGTCGGACGTCTGGGCCGTCGCCGTCGGATCGGGTGCCCGGGGCCTCGTGGACCCTGGTGACGGCCGGTGCCCGGGTGCCGGTATCGGGGCTGGTCCCGACGGCGGGCGGGCGAGTCCTCAGGGTCGTACCCGCAGACGGGACGCACCCGTGCTCCACCTTCAGGAGGTGGAGCCAGCCCCACCCCTACAACCTGAGGGGGACTCGCCTTCAGGACCTGCGGCCGATACCCGGCGGGGGAGGCCGCTCCTAGCGTGGAGGCATGACCGCACCCGTCTGCACCAGCGCCTCGGCCGCCGCCCCCGGGCGGCAGACTGCCCTCTACCCGACGTTCGCGGCGTACGTGCGGGCCCGTCAGCCGGTGCTGCTGCGCACCGCCCGCTCGCTGACGGCGAACCCGACCGACGCCGAGGACCTGCTGCAGACGGCCCTGGCCAAGACCTACGTGGCCTGGGAGCGGATCGAGGACCAGCGTGCGCTGGACGGCTATGTGCGCCGGGCGCTGCTGAACACCCGGACCTCCCAGTGGCGCAAGCGCCGGGTGGACGAGTTCACCTGTGACGAGCTGCCCGAGCCCGAGTCCCTGCCGTGCGGCGACGACCCGGCCGAGCGGCAGGCGCTGCGCGACGCGATGTGGCGGGCCGTCCTGCGGCTGCCGGCCCGCCAGCGGGCGATGGTCGTGCTGCGGTACTACGAGGACCTGAGCGAGGCCCAGACCGCCGAGGTGCTCGGGGTGTCGGTCGGCACGGTGAAGTCGGCGGTCTCCCGGGCGCTCGGCAAGCTGCGCGAGGACCCCGAACTGGCGCCGGCCCGCTAGGGCGCCCCGCCCGCGGTGACCGGAGCGTGACACGCCCCCTAGTGACATACCGCGTGGTATGTGCGCAGAATCAGCGCAACCTCTACCACCGCGTAGGCAATGTCGCCCGGGAGGACTCCGTGCTGAGCACCATGCAGGACGTACCGCTGCTGATCTCCAGGATCCTGACCCACGGGTCCACGGTCCACGGATCGTCGCGGGTGACCACCTGGACCGGGGAGTCCGAGCCGCACCGGCGCACCTTCGCCGAGATCGGGGCCCGCGCCGCCCGGCTGGCACACGCCCTGCGCGACGAGCTGGGCGTCACGGGCGACGACCGGGTGGCCACGCTCATGTGGAACAACGCCGAGCACGTCGAGGCGTACTTCGCCGCGCCGTCCATGGGCGCGGTGCTGCACACGCTCAACCTGCGGCTGCCCGCCGAGCAGCTGGTGTGGATCGTCAACCACGCGGCCGACAAGGTCGTCCTCGTCAACGGCTCGCTGATCCCGCTGATCGCACCGCTGCTGCCGCAACTGCCGACGGTCGAGCACATTGTCGTCTCCGGCCCCGGCGACCGTGCCCCGCTCGCGGGAGCCGCCGCCCGGGTGCACGAGTACGAGGAGCTGATCGCCGGCCGGCCCGGCCACTACGACTGGCCCGAGCTGGACGAACGCCAGGCCGCCGCCATGTGTTACACCTCCGGCACGACCGGCGACCCCAAGGGCGTGGTCTACAGCCACCGTTCGGTCTACCTGCACTCCATGCAGGTCAACATGGCCCAGTCGATGGGCCTGACCGATCAGGACACCTCCCTGGTGGTCGTCCCGCAGTTCCATGTGAACGCGTGGGGGCTGCCGCACGCCACCTTCATGACCGGCGTCAACATGCTGATGCCGGACCGCTTCCTCCAGCCGGCCCCGCTCGCCGAGATGATCGAGTCGGAGCGGCCCACCCACGCGGCGGCCGTCCCGACCATCTGGCAGGGCCTGCTCGGCGAGCTCACCGCGCGCCCGCGGGACGTCTCCTCCCTCGGCCAGGTCACCATCGGCGGCGCCGCCTGTCCGCCGTCCCTGATGACGGCCTTCGACGAGCTGGGCATGCGGGTCTGCCACGCCTGGGGCATGACGGAGACCTCTCCGCTGGGCACGGTGGCCCGCCCGCCTGCCCATGTGGCCGGCACCGACGAGGAGTTCCGCTACCGCGTCACCCAGGGCCGCTTCCCGGCCGGCGTCGAGGCCCGCCTCACCGGCCCCGGCGGGACCCGCCTGCCCTGGGACGGCGAGTCGGCCGGCGAGCTGGAGGTGCGCGGGCCCTGGATCGCGGGCGCCTACTACAACGGCCCCGACGCCGACCCGCTGCGCCCCGGTGACAAGTTCAGCGCGGACGGCTGGCTGAAGACGGGCGATGTCGGCACCATCTCCCCCGACGGCTATCTCACCCTCACCGACCGCGCCAAGGACGTCATCAAGTCCGGCGGCGAGTGGATCTCCTCGGTGGAGCTGGAGAACGCCCTGATGGCCCACCCGGACGTCGCCGAGGCCGCCGTGGTCGCCGTACCCGACGAGAAGTGGGGCGAGCGCCCGCTGGCCACCGTCGTCCTGCGGCCCGGCGCCACCGCCGACTTCCGGTCCCTGCGCACCTTCCTCGCGGAGGAGGGCCGGATCGCCCGCTGGCAGCTGCCCGAGCGCTGGACCACCGTGCCGGTGGTGCCGAAGACGAGCGTGGGCAAGTTCGACAAGAAGGTGCTGCGCCGGCAGTACGCGGAAGGGGAACTGGAGATCACCCGCCTGTGACGGCGGTACACACCGGCCGGCCGTGACGCCGACCGGGGCCGGAACCCGCGCCCCTGGCGGGCTCCGGCCCCGGCCGTCGGTGTCACCGGCGGCCGGTCCGCAGCGTCGCCGCCCAGCCCAGCGCCAGCCACACGCCCGCCACCGCGCACACCCCGGTCCAGCCCCAGTGCCCGAAGGCGGGGCCCGCGGCGGCCGAGGCGAGGGCGCCGCCGGCGAAGCCCGAGACGACGTAGGCCGTGTTGGCGGTCGCCGGGGTGGCCGTCGTGGTCAGCGCCAGCGTCTGGTTGGCCACATGGGAGGCGACCAGGGCCGCGTGGATCGCGATCGCGGCGGCGAACAGCGCCGGCAGCGCGTGCCCGCCGAGCCAGAACAGCGGTACGGCGACGGCGGCCAGTACGAACGCGGAGCCGACGACCCGTCCTGCGCCGAACCGGTCCACCAGGCCGCCCGCCAGCGGCGCCACCACGCTGGCGGTCAGCCCGAACAGGCCGAAGAGCCCGGCGGTCGCGGTGGACAGGCCGTACGCCGGCCCGGTCAGCAGCAGGGCCAGCGAGGTCCACAGGGCGCTCCAGGCGCCGAACATCCCCGCCTGCCGGATGCAGGCCCGCCGCAGCTCGGCCGAGCGGCCCAGCAGCCCCGGCAGCTCGGCTATGCCGGAGAACAGCCCGCCCTGCCGCGCCCGCCGCTCGGCCGGCAGGGCCAGGGCGGTGGCCAGTCCCAGCGCGAGGGTGAGGACGGCGGACCCGCCGAACACCCAGCGCCAGCCGAGGCCCTGCCCGGCGAGGCCGCCGAGCACACGGGCCGCGACGATGCCGGTGAACAGCCCGGCTATGACGGCGGCGACATGCCGGGCGCGCCGGTCGGCCGGGGCGCGGGCGGCCACCAGCGGGACCAGCAGCTGGGGCACGACGGTCGCCGCGGCGGCGACGAAGACGGCGACGGCGAGGGCCGCGGTGCCCGGCGCCGCGGCCGCGCCGACCAGCGCGACGGCGGTGGCGACGGAGAGCCAGGCGACGAGCGAACGGCGGTTGACCCGGTCGCCGAGCGGCGCGAAGAAGAGCAGTCCGGCCGCGTAGCCGAGCTGGGCCACCGAGGCGATCCAGGCCACGGCCGAGGCGGTGGTGCCGAAGTCGCGGGCGATCAGCGGGAGCAGCGGGGCCGCGAGGTAGATGTTGGCGGCCGTGACGGCGGTGCAGACGGCGATGAGCAGGAGGAAGAGGGTGCCGGAGGCCGGCCGCTCGCGGGCGGGGACCCGGACGGGCGGTGTCTGCTGGGTGGTGGTGGCTGACGGCATGAGCGGAGGTTCTCCTTAGAGCCGACTCACACAACTAACTGGTTGGTTGCAAGGCTCCAACAGCGTGCCCCGCCCTTCGCATTCCCGTCAACCAAATAGTTGGTTACCGCTTCCCGGGCGCCTACCCTGTCCCCATGGCAACAGTGAGGGACCCCGAGGCCACCAAGGCCCGGATCTTCGAGGCGGCGGTCGCCGAGTTCTCCCGGCACGGCATCGCGGGCGCCCGTATCGACCGCATCGCCGCCGCGGCGAAGGCCAACAAGCAGTTGATCTACGCCTACTTCGGCAACAAGGCCGAGCTGTTCACCCAGGTCCTCGGCCGGTGCATGGTCGACCTGGCGTCGTCCGTGCCCGTCGACCCCGACGACATCGACGGCTGGGTGGACCGCCTCCTCGACTACCACGCCACCCACCCCGAACTGCTGCGCCTGCTCTTCTGGGAGGGCATCGAGTACGGCAGCGCGGACCTGCCCGACGAGGCGGCCCGCCAGGACCACTACGCCCGCAAGGTCGCCGCGATCCGGGACGGCCAGGACCGGGGCGTGATCACGGACGCCATCCCGGCCGGCGACCTGCTCATCCTGCTGATCTCGCTGACGAACTGGGTCTCCGCGGTCCCGCAGATGCGGCGCATCCTCGCGGGCACCGGGGACGGCGACCGCGACCGCCTGCGGACCTCCATCAAGGAGGCGGCCCGCAGGCTGGTGGCGCGCTAGCCGTCAGTTCGTGCCGATCCGGGCCAGCAGGTCCACGATCCGGCTCTGCACCTCGGTGCTGGTGGACCGCTCGGCCAGGAAGAGCACCGTCTCGCCCGACGCCAGCCGGGGCAGGTCGGCCTGGTCGACGGCGGCGGTGTAGACGACCAGCGGCGTGCGGTTGAGCTGCCCGTTCGCGCGCAGCCAGTCCACGATCCCGGCCCGCCGGCGGTGCACCTGCATCAGGTCCATCACCACCAGGTTCGGCCGGAACTGCCCCGCCAGCGTCACCGCGTCGTTGTCGCTCGCGGCCCGCGCCACCTGCATGCCCCGCCGCTCCAGCGTCGAGGTCAGCGCCAGCGCGATCTCCGGGTGCTCCTCGATGAGCAGCACCCGCGGCGGATGCTGCTCGCTGTCCCGGGGGGCCAGCGCCTTCAGCAGGACGGCGGGATCGGCGCCGTACGCCGCCTCGCGCGACGCCTGGCCGAGTCCGGCCGTGACCAGCACCGGAACCTCGGCCGCCACGGCGGCCTGGCGCAGCGACTGCAGCGCCGTACGGGTGATGGGCCCGGTCAGCGGGTCCACGAACAGCGCGGCGGGGAAGGCCGCGATCTGCGCGTCGACCTCCTCGCGCGAGTGCACGATCACCGGCCGGTAGCCGCGGTCGCTGAGCGCCTGCTGGGTCGTCACGTCCGGCGCGGGCCACACCAGCAGCCGGCGCGGGTTGTCCAGCGGCTCCGGGGGCAGCTCGTCGTCCAGCGGCTGCGGGCGCGGGGTGTCCGCCACCTCCACGGCCCCGCCGGGACCGTCCAGCGGCTCCGGTCCCTCGGCCGCGTCGGGCTCCGGGGCGCCGATGGCGTACGACCGCCCGGCCCCCTCGGTGCCCGGGGCCGGCCGTCCCGGCATGGGCGGCTGACCGGCCGGCGCGGGCTGCGGTGCGGGCGGCCGGCCACCGGGGGCCGGGTGCGCGGACAGCGCCTCGGACGCCGGGTGCGGCCGGGCGCCCTGGTCCGGCCCGGTCTCCTGGCGGGCGGCCGGGTCCGGAGGGGTGCCGAGCTTGCGCCTGCGGCCGGAACCACCGGGCGCGTGCGGGGGCGGGGTCGCCGTCGGCTGCTGCGCCTGCGCGGCCTGCCGGGCGAACGGCACGCCCTGCCCGAGCGTCCGCACGGAGATCGCCCGGCCCTGCGGGGAGTCCGGGTCGACCGGCCCGCCGCCCATGGCTTCGGCGGGCAACGGCTGCGCGGCACGCGGCGGCTGACCGGGGAGCGGGGGCGCGGCGGGTACGGCGGTCTCGGCGGGTTTTGAGGGCCCGGTGGGGAGGGGGGTGCCCCGGGCCGGCGTGGCGGGGGCGGGTGCGCCGGGAGCCGGCAGCGGGGTTCCCGCGCCCGAGGTGTCACCGGCACCCGGCCACTGCGGCGGGGCGCCGGTCGCGGGGCCGCCGGCGGGTGGCGCCGGCACGGGCCGGGCCCCCGGTACCTGACCGGGCGCCGCCTCGGCGGGCAACGGCAGCGGACCCGGGCCCGCCACCGGAGTACCGGCGGGCGGGGTGCCCGGCCGCGCGGCCGGGGAGTGCGGGGCCCGGGCGGGCGCGGAGCCTGGGGCGGGCGTGCCCTGCGCGGGCGTGCCGTGGGCAGGCGCGCCCTGGGCCGCAGCGGCCGAAGCCGGGGCCGCCGGGGCGGGAGGAGTGGGCCGGCCGGCCGGCCCCTGGGCGGGTACGGGGGCACCGGGCACCGGGGCACCGGGGGCGACGGGGCCGCCCTGGACGGGGATGCCCTGTCCGATCGTGCCCTGTGCGGCCGGGCCGTGTGCGGCCGTGCCCTGCGCCGGAACGCCGGGTGCCTGGGCCGCCTGGGCCCCGTGACCCGAAGCGGGCGGTACGGCGGCGGTCCCCTGCGGCGCCCGGCCGGGAGCGCCCGGCACCGGCACGGCCCGCGACGCCGCCTGGCCGGGCACGGCGGCCCCCGGCGCCATCGCCTGGGCGGCCTCCGCGGGCCGGGCCACGGCCCGGCGCCGACGGCCGGTCGGCGCGCTGGTGGGGTGCGGCTGGGGCGGGGTGTGGTCCTCGGACTGGTCGAGCGGTACGGCGTCGTGCCGCCCCTCGGCACCCGGCAGTCCCGCGGCGGACATCGGCATCTGCGCGGGCACCTGCACCTGGCCGGGCAGCGGCCCGGCACCGGGCACGCGCGGCCGGCCGGCCCCGGCGGGCCCAGCACCCGGAGCGACGGGCGCACCGGCGTTCGGCGGGACGGGCGCACCGGCGTTCGGCGGCACGGGGGCAGCGGGGCTCGGCGGCACGGGGGCAGCGGCGTCGGGGACCACGGGCACACCGGTGTTCGGAGCCACGGGCGTACCGGCGCTCGCACCGGCGCCCGGGGCCACCGGTACGGCCGTACCCGCGCCCGGCACCGCCGCAGCGGGGCCGCCTGCCGGTGGGCCGCTCACCGGGGCCGGAATCGCGGCGGCCTCGTCGGTCCCGTGAGCCTCCCCCGCCCCAAGCGACTCAGGGGTCCCCGGAGTCCGGTCGGCCTCAGCCGGAGGCAGGGCGAACACCGTGCGCGGGCCGCTCGCCTCCTGCGCCGCGGCACGCTCCGCCGCGGCGGCCAGCGCCCGCCGGCGCCGCCCGGTCGGCTGCGCTCCCTCGGCGTCGTCCGCCTGACCGGCCTGGTCCGTGACCGACGGCCCGCCCTGTGCCGGAACGGTCCGGGCGCCCGGCGCGGAACCGCCGTCGGCCCCCGCCACGGGAAGGGCGGGCGGCAACGCGGCCTGCGGTGCGTCCAGCTCGTGGCCGGGCCGCAGGCCCGTGCCCACGGGCACGCCCTGCGGCGGCACGGTGCCGCCCAGTCCCGTACCCGAGGCGGCGGCGCCCGCGCTCTGCTCGGCCGAGGTCACGACGGCCCCCTCGGCCACGCCCTTGCTCTCGCCGGTACCGGCGTCGGTGCCGTCGGCCGCCCGCGCACGGCGCCGCCCGGTCCCGCCGGACGCGTGCTCCGCGTCCTCGGCCGGAACCGCGGCGCTCTGCCCGGCGGGCGCGACGGCCCGCCGCCGGCGCCGGCCGGTCGGGGCCGGCGCCTCGAACTCACCGGTGTCCCCGGCACCGGCCAGGTCGCTCTCCAGGAAGGCGTCCGTGGAGGGCCGCCGGGCCCGCCGCCGGCCGGCCCCGCCGCCCTCGTCCCCGGCGACCTCGCCGGCCTCCGGCAGCGGGATCCCGGCGCCCGGCATCGGAGCGCCCGCGGCGATCTCCGGGAACGGGGCCCCGGCAGCGGTGTCGGGGAGCGGGACACTCGCGACGATCTCGGGCATCGGTGCGCCGGCCGGGGCGACGGCCGGGACCGGGGCCTGCGCGGTGACCGCGCCCGCCCCGCCGCCGAGCGGCACCTCCAGGACGTACGCGCTGCCGCTCATGCCCGGCACCTCGTGCGTCTGGAGCACGCCGCCGTGGGCGCGCACGATCCCGCGCACGATCGGCTCGTGCACCGGGTCCCCCCCGGCGTACGGCCCGCGCACCTCGATCCGCGCGACCTCGCCGCGCTGGGCGGCGGCGACCACGACGGTGTTGTCCAGGTAACCGCCCGCCGACACGGGCGTGTTGCCGGTGGCGTCGACCCCGGCGACGTCCGCCACGAGATGCGCGAGCGCGACGGCGAGCCGCCGCGGGTCGACCTCGGCCTCGATGGGCGGCGCGTGCACGGCGAACTGCACCCGCCCCGGCCCGATCAGCTCCACGGCCCCGTCCACACCGGCGGCGACGACGGCGTCCAGCATCGCCTTCGTACGGGTGATGTCCTCGCCGCCCGCGTCCAGCCGCTGGTAGCCGAGGACGTTGTCGATGAGGGTGGTGATCCGGGAGTACCCGGCGGACAGGTGGTGCAGCACCTGGTTGGCCTCGGGCCACAGCTGGCCGGCGTCGTCGGCCGCCAGCGCGGACAGCTCGCGCCGCAACTCGTCCAGCGGACCGCGCAGCGACTGCCCCAGCAGGGTCAGCAACTGCTCGTGCCGCCCGGAAAGAGCCTCGTACCGGTCCTTCTCCCGCTCGGCGAGCGCCGCGTACCGCTCCTCGTCGGCCGCCAGCTCCTCCGCGTGCTTCTCGCGCAGTCCCTCGACCTCGGTGACGTGCTTCTCGCGGAGCTCCTCGACCTCGGTGACGTGCTGCTGGCGCAGCGCGGTCAGGTCGGAGGCGTGTTCCTCGGAGAGCCGCTCCAGCTCCTCGGCGTGCGCCTTCTCCAGCGCGGCCTTCTCTTCCACGACGGCGTCGTACGGCCGCCGGTCGGTGAAGGTCATCACGGCGCCGACGAGCTGGTCCCCGTCCCGTACCGGCGCGGTGGTCAGGTCGACCGAAACCTGCTGGTCGCCCTTGGACCACAGCACCTGGCCGCGCACCCGGTGCTTGCGCCCGGAGCGCAGGGTGTCGGCGAGCGGCGACTCCTCGTACGGGAAGGGGGAGCCGTCGGCGCGCGAGTGCAGCACCAGGGTGTGCAGCTCCTTGCCGCCCAGCTCACCGGCCCGGTACCCCAGAATCTGGGCGGCGGCCGGGTTGACCAGCACGATCCGCCCGTCGGTGTCGGTGCCCACGACACCTTCCGAGGCCGCCCGCAGGATCATCTCGGTCTGCCGCTGCGAGCGGGCCAGCTCCGCCTCGGTGTCGACGGTCCCGGACAGGTCCCGGACCACGATCATCAGCAGCTCGTCGCCGGTGTAGCCGTAACCGTCGTACGCCTGCTGCCCGTTCTCCAGGTTCGCGCTGGTGACCTCGACCGGAAACTCGGTCCCGTCGGTCCGCCGCGCGACCATCCGGGTGGGCTTGGTCCGCCCCCGGGGGTCCATGTGGCTGGGGCGCCGCATCGAGCCGGGGATGAGCCGCGAGTCGAACTGCGGCAGCAGATCGAGCAGCCCGCGGCCCACGAGAGCCGTGCCGGGCGTCTCGAAGGCCTCCAGCGCGATGGTGTTGGCGTTGACGACGGTTCCGTTGGCGTTGACCAGGACCAACGCGTCCGGCAGCGCGTCGAGTATGGCTGCGAGGCGAGCAGCGCCTCGGGATGGCCTGCTGCTCACGAGACGCCTTCCTCCCTGTTACCGCACCTTGCCGACCGTTCGGGCCATCTTGCCAAGGGGCCCGCGACGTGTCACGCGAGGGAGTCTAAGGGCACGGGTCGTCCTCGCGGCGCCGGACGACGGGGAGGTACCACCAGGAAGTGACGGCGAACGCATGACCGGTGCCCCTGCTCCGCGACACCTCCCCGGGTCCTTCACGGAACCGGTGCGTCCGGCGGACCCGCAGGTCACCCGTGCCGTCCGCCGCCCCGCGGGCCGGTCCGGGCCGGGTCGCCGATCCTCGGCAGGAGGGGCACCATGCGGTCCCAGCGGGCGATCCGGCACCCGTCCCCGCGGTCGTACGAGGCGTTCACCGGGCGTCCGGCCCAGGTGCCGGTGATCCGGGCGGTGGCCGGACCGCCGTGGAGCTGGGTGCACAGGGTGCCGGGGGCCACCGGGGCGAAGGGGTCCCGGCCCCACCGCGTCTGCGCGTCGACCGCCCGGCAGGCGCCCGCGACGTCCGGGTGCCGGCCGGACTCCGGGTGGCAGCGGACCAGGTACGTCCCGTCCCGCCCGGGGCCGGCGTGCCGGACCACGACGGTGAGGTGATCACCCCCGTCCTCGGGCCGGACGGGCGGCGGCATGGCGCCGGACGCGGCGGCGGGGACGGCGAGGAGCGGGACGAGGCAGGCGGCGGTGGCGAGGGCCGCGAGGAGGCGGCGGCGCCCGGTGACCGGCAGGACGGAACTCATGCCCTGTCCAACGCCCCACCGGCCGAGACGTTGCGCCGCGTCACCGGGAAGCCCTTTGCCCTGCGGCCCGACTGCCTAGTACCGTGGGGGGCGATTGGTGACAGGGCACCTGCCTGTGTCATCATCTGCACGCACCACTCGCGCGCTCGCGTGGGCGGTTGTGCTGGAGGCGTCGCCTAGTCCGGTCTATGGCGCCGCACTGCTAATGCGGTTTGGGCCTTAAAGCCCATCGAGGGTTCAAATCCCTCCGCCTCCGCTCCCACCGAAGCCCCGGTCCCCAGGACCGGGGCTTCGTCGTTACCTCCGCCGTTACCTCCGCCCGATCGGCCCCGCCGGGCGTTTCCGCAGGTCACAAGGGGTGTGGGGATCGGATTTCACATGACGGCGGCAGTCATGTAATGTTCTTCCTGTCGCCGCGAGCGGGCCGAAAGGACCGGGACCGGGGGCAAAACAAAAAAACAAGCACTCGTAGCTTAACGGATAGAGCATCTGACTACGGATCAGAAGGTTGCAGGTTCGAATCCTGCCGAGTGCACACAGGTGAGAGGCCCCGGATTACTCCGGGGCCTCTTGCGTTTCAGGGGCGTACAGCAGCGAAGTACAGCAACCGTGTCAGCCGACGCCGCCCATCGCATCGGACAGCTTGCCGAGCGCGTCCCGTACCTCTTCCTCGCTGGCTTCGGCGTAGACCTCCATCGTCATGGCGATCTGGGAGTGCCGCAGGATCCGCTGGGCGACCTTCGGGTGCACCTTCAGGGCGACGAGGAGCGAGCTGCACGTGTGGCGGGTGTTCCGGAGCGGGATGACGCGGACGCCGGCGCGGCGAGCACGCAGCGCGAACATCCGGGTGAGGTTCCCCGGCTCGATCGGCGTCCCGTACTTCGTGGTGAAGACCAGCCCGCGCGTGTCCTGCCACAGCTCACCGGCCGCCTTCCGGTCACCGATCTGCTGAGCCCGCCGCATACGGAGGGCCTTGAGGCACAGCGCCGGGAGGGGAAGGAAGTCGTCCGACTCCTCGGTCTTGGTTTCCCGGTGGAGGATCTGCCGCCCGGCCCGCTGGATCTGGTGATCCACGTAGATCTCACCCGCGTCGAAGTCCACCGACTTCCAGGTGAGCCCCAGGACCTCGCCCCGGCGCAGGCCGAGGCAGAGCACGAGCATCCAGGCCGCGAAGAGGTGATCCTCCCGCGCGGCACAGTCGGCGAGGAACCGGCCCGCCTCGGCGACCGACCAGGGCTTGATCCGGCGGCGGCGCGGTTTGGGGACCTTCACCAGCGAGGCGACGTTCTTGCCGATCTCCTCTTCGGCCACGGCGTGGGTCAGGGCAGCACGGAGAGCGTCACGTGCGGCCTGGATGACGCGCCGGGACGGGAACGCTTCGCAGCACTCCCCGACGGCGCAACACCGCTGCCGTGACTTGGCCCGCTTGGCATCCTTGCCCTGGGCGCAGCACTGGCAGATGCCGGCCAGCTTGGTCAGCCACTCCCGGACGTCCCGAACAGTCAGCTTGTCGAGCCGCTTCCCGCCCAGGTGCGGGTTGATGTAGAGCCGCACCGAGCCCTCGTAGGAGACGTACGACAGCGGGGCCAGGTTGGGCTTCACGATCGACTCAAGCCAGTAGGTGAGGAACGCCTGTACCGTGCGGTGCCGGGTCTGCACAGGGCCTTTGCTGGCTTCGCTGTGGAGTTTGATCCACTTCTCGTGGGTCTCCTCGCGCGTCTTGCCGTACACGTACTTCCGCTTGCGGTCACCCTCCGGGGTCGTGACCCAGACGTAGGCCGCGAAGCCGTTCTTGTACGGGTAGATGGACCCTTCGCCGTTCGCGCGCTTTCCGCTCATGCCGCCCACTCCTCGGTCTCGGAGGCGCAGCGGGCCACGTACTCGTCCACCCAGGCCGGGAGGATCCGGCGGTTGCGGCCGATCTTCACGGACCGGATCTCACCGCTCAGGATGAGCGCCTTGGTCTTGGAGAGACCGAAGCCGAGCATCTCGGCGACTTCGGCCGTGGTGTGCCACTTACGGGTGATGGTCACCGTGGTCATGCGGTGGGCTCTCCTTCCGTTCCGGGAGCGGGTTCGAGGGATGCGGCGAGCCAGGCTTCGGTGTCGGACAGGCCGGTGCCGGCGAAGACCCAGTGGGCGAGGACGTACGTCGTGTCTGCCGGGCGTTCGTCGGTTGCTGCCTGGGCGCGGCGCCATGCGGCGCGGGCGTCGCGGAGGGCGCCGAGGGTGGTGGAGTAGCGGCGGGACTTGGTGGAGAAGTGGCCGCGGAATCCGAGCATGTGGGCCCAGGCGCGCAGGCGGAGGTGTTCCAGGTCCTTGCGGGCGCCGAGAGTCCAGGCGGTGCGGATGAGGCGGCGGGCGTGGTCGCTGATGTCGAGCTGGGCGAGTTCGGCGGCGAACTTGAGCGGCCGGTCGAGGGCGCCCGTCGCGGTCTCGGCGCCCTTGGTGGCGTACTTGGCGATGTACGCCGCCACGGCGCGCTCGGTCAGTTCCTGGCCGTCGTTGAAGTCGGCGGAGCGGATGGTGCGTACGTCGAGCTGGCGGCCGAAGGTGAAGGTGTGGGCGCGGCCGTCGATGATCGGGCCGTCGACCCGGGCTTTGGTGGCTGCTGCCTGGATGGCGTCGGTGAGAAGTTCGGCCGTTGCCCAGGGCGGGGGCGGGGTGTCCGCGCCGCCGGGGCCGTCGAGGCGGATGACCGCGTGGAAGTGGACCGCGCCGCGCTTCTGGTACTCGGCGACCTTGGCGAAGGAGACGCGGGCGTGGTCGCGGAACCGGCGCTGTGACAGACCCGCGCGCTTGGCGACCTCGCGGCGGAGGTGGATGGAGAAGCGGCGCCAGAGCTGTCCGGCGTGGGCGTTCCAGAGCACGGCCGCTTCGTAGTCGTAGGTGTCCGGGTCGAGTGGAGTGCCGAGTGTGGTGTCGTCCTGGTTGTGGTGGGTGCTGCAGCGGCAGGGGCGGCCGTCGGTGCGGCGGTTGTGGACCGGGCCGAAGCCGGGGGCGGTGAAGGTGGCGAAGACGCGGGGATGTGCGGCGACGTGTTCCGGGGTGCCTTTGCCGCCGCGCAGTCCGGCGGTGATCAGGTGGAAGGTGTCGCGGCGGTAGACCTCGGCGCAGGCCGGGCAGCGGGTGGTGCGGCGGTTGTTGCAGCGGACGAGGAGTTGGCCGGCCGGGAGGGTGGTCGAGTCGAGGTGGTGGAGGACGCGGCCGATCTCTCCGGTGGTGGTGTCGATGTCGTACTCGGTGCGGTGGCCGTCGAGTCGGATCGGGTGAGTGCAGCCGCCGAGCCCGGAGAGCTGCCGCAGGATGCCCGGCAGGTTGCCGTTTTCGGCCAGCCTCGCGAGTTCCGGGAGCGGGGGCGGGGTGGTGCGGGTGAAGATGGCGGTCTCCTTCTGACTGGATCGGTCAGGGGTGATGGGCCCGGGGCGGCCGGATGCTTGGCCGTGTCGCGGCCGTCCCGGGTGCGGTCGGACGGGTCAGCGCCGGTGCTGCTCGCGGAGCAGGGAGCGCAGGACGACGGTGGCGACGGCCACGGAGATGGCCGTGACGGCGACGGCGGCCAGCAGCGCGGTGAGGACGACTCCGCCGACGAGCAGGGCCACGACCGTCTTCTGATCCACGGGAAGGGACGCGAGGCCGCGTCGGGCGGGCGCCGGGTCGGCCGGCGCGTGGGTGTGGGCGGACGGCGGGGTCGGGTTCTCCGGGTACTTGGGTAGGAACACGGCTTGGCCTTCCTTATCTACTCGTCTAGTCATGTGAGCCGTTTACGACGCCGACGCCGGACCGGGTGCCGGACTCGATGGCGGGGGCGAGGAAGGTGTGCGAGAGCCAGAAACCGAACAGCGCGATGAGGACGACGATCCAGGGGCGGACGCCGAGGAACTTGATCGCTCCCCATGCGAAGAACCCGAGGATGAGGACGAGCGGCAGGCTGACGGTCACGGTGGTCCGGGTCCTTTCAGCGGACAGGGCAGCGGTGGGTGCGTGCGGCCAGTTCGGCGGCGGCGCGGCTGTCGTAGTCGGCGGAGAAGCCGCAGCGCGGGGCGGTGCAGGCGGCGGTGTGCTTCTCGCGGCCCCGGTTGTCGTAGGAGGTGCCGACCTGGACGGGGCCGATGCGGGTGACGTTGCGGAAGCTGCGGTTGGCGGACACGCGGTCTCCTCTCAGAGGTGGGCGGCGATGGCTTCGGCCATCGGTTCGGGGACGCCGAGGCGGGCGCGGAGGGTTGGGGTGTCGATGGGGGCGCCGGTGCGGGCGTGGTGCTCGGCGGCGACCTTGCGGGCGTGGTCGACCAGGGCGGACGGAACGGGTACGGGTGTCGGTCGTGGCGGTGTCTCGATGGCGGGTGGGACAGGCGCTTCCGGTTCGGGGGCGGTTTCGGGCTCGTCCACCTGCTCCTCGGTGACTTCGGTGTCGGTGTCGGTGTTCGGTTTGGGTGCGGAGTGGGCGAGGAGCGTCCCGCCGAGGAAGGCGATGGCGGGCCAGCCCGCGACGAGGATGCGCAGCCAGGCGGGAACGTTGCCGAGGTCGAGGAGGCCGGCGGTGGCGACGTTGGCGCCGAGGGAGGCGGCGAGGGCGATGACGAACCAGCACCAGGCCGCGGCCTTGCCGTTGCCGGAGCGCAGTCGACGCCAGGCGGCGACGAGCAACAGGTCGACGGATGCGGGATAGGCCCATGCTTTCCATCCGTCCTGTCCGGCCGCCACGGCGACATCGTGGAGGTGGGCGAAGGACAGCGCGGCGGCGATGAGCGCCTGGACGAGCACCGCGTCGACGCGGGCCAGGTGGGCGCGCATGATGCGGCTCCTTCCGGAGTCGGGCGGGGGTAGGTCAGTCGGTGACCGGGTGGGGCAGGACGACGGGGGCCGCGTGCTCGACCGGACGCTCGGGCACGTCGGGGCGGAAGGGCTCCAGCGCGGGCAGGTCGGGCACCAGTCCGGCGGACGTGCGGCAGGTCTCGGCCGCGTCGGTGAGGGAGAGGTACGGCGTGCGGATGCGGGACCAGCCGCCGGAGGTGTCCCCGGCCACGGCCAGGCCGGGCCGTTCGGGGGCGATGGAGCAGGCGGCCATGACCGCTTCGGGGGCGATGTCGCCGAGGGCCATCTTCGCGGAGGCTTCGTCGTTGACGCGGTGGCAGACGCGGCCGGTGAGCTGGGCACGGAGCATGGTGGCGCCCTTGCCGAGTTCGGCGCCGAAGCGCTGCCCGCACACCTCCAGGTACATGCCGGCCGCGCGGCCGAGCTGGGCGAGCCGGATGAGCTGGGTGACCATCTCGTCGCGCCGTTCCTCGTCCTTCTTCGTGGCGACGAGGAAGAGTTCGGCCACCTCGTCCACGAACAGCACGACGGGTACGGGGCGCTCGTGCTCGGGCAGGCCCCAGATGTCGGAGGTGATCTCCTCGTCCGGGGTGCCGGGGGCGATGCCCTGCCGGGCCTTGATCAGGTCGTATCGGTCCTCCATTTCCTTGACCAGTACGGGCAGCAGTTCGGCCGCCTGTTCCGGGTCGGTGGCCAGTGCGGAGAGCCGAGGTGCGAAGGGAGCCAGTTCGACGCCCCGCTTACAGTCGATGCCGACCAGGGCGACCGGCTGAGGAGCAAGTCCGGCGATGAGATGGCGCAGGTACATGGACTTGCCGGACAGGGTGGCGCCGAGGGTGAGCTGGTGGGGGATGGTGCGGTAGTCGCGTACGAACGGCGTAGCGTCTTCGCGCAGGGCGACCGGCACTTTGAGGAAGCCGTCCGTGATCTTGCGCGGCATGCGGACCCGCCGTAAGACGTCGTAGCCGACGAGCCGCAGCTCGATGACACCCGGCTTGACCGGGGTCACGTAGACGGCGTGGACGCCCCAGGCGTGCCGCAACCGTTCGGCCGAGGCGGCGAAGTCGGCGGGTTCCTGGCCAGGGGCCAGGCGGAGGCGTATCCGCAGCCCGGTCGTGGTGGGTCGGAGCAGGCCCCGGCGAGGCGGTACGGGCCGCACCTCACGCCGGGTCATGGCCTTGGCGGCGAGCACCCGGAGCCGGGACGGCGCCACGGTGAGGCCGCACGCCTCCATCACCGAGCCGTACGTGCTGAGCAGCCGGACCGTGGACACCGGGAGGCCGACCGTGGACCAGTACGCCGCCGGGTGTTTGGCCCGGGCGTAGGCGGCCCCGCCGCCGAGCGCGGCGACAGGACCACCCACTTCCAGAAGCGTCGTCAGGTCGGACATCAGGCAGCGGCCCCGGTGACGGCCGGGAAGGCGGCGGGGGTGACGGCGGCGGCGCGGTAGGCGATGCCGTGGCGCTGCTGGCCGTTGAAGACGGACTCCCAGGGCCGGGCGACCAGGCCCGGCAGCGAGACCGGCGCTCCGAGGGTCAGCCCCTCTGAGATGCCGCCCTCCGGGACGGTGACCTTGATGAGCGAGGACTCGCCGTCCTCGATGTAGACGACGCCGATCGTCATCAGCGCCTCACCGCTGTTGGCGTCCTTGGCGATCTCGCCGGTCTGCCGGTCGCGGACCTTCGGTTCGGGGGCCTCGGTGAGGAGGATCGTGGCGCCGGAGGTCTCCACGCGGATGGTACGCAAGACACACTCCTATCTACTCGTCTATACAAGATGGGTCCTGCGAACCCCTTGATCGGGATCGCGGAATCACCTTGCCACACAACTCGCCCACTCGTCTATACGAGTAAGCGTGTTGGGGTGTACGAGTTCGGGAGAACGTCCCCGCGCACCACCGCAAATCGTGACGATCAGGTCGCCGGAAGCTGGTACGAGAGGACGTAGGCGTCCGCCGCCATCACCGTGTCGCAGACCTCCACGGCCCGTCCCTCGGTGTCGAAGGCGGTGCGGATGAGATGGATGACCGGAACGCCGGCGGCCAGCCGCAGCGTCTTGACCTCGGCGGGCGAGGGCATCCGGGCGCGGATCTCCTCGTCGAAGTGGTCGAGGCGGTGGCCCAGCTCTTCCAGGCGGGCGTAGATGCCGCCGGGGCCGGGGTTGGGTTCGGCGATGGGGGTTCCGCGGGCGATGTCGAGCGGGAGGTATGAGGTGGCGAACTCGACCGGCCGCCCGTCGAGCAGGTACCGGCGCCGTCGGGCCAGGACTCGCCGCACGGAGCCGAGCCGGGTGGAGGTGTCCTGGCTGGCCTTCTCCTCCTTGACCTCCAGGCTGTCGACCTGGGGGTGGCCGCCGGCCGCGTCGGCCTCCACGATGAACGCGGACTTGCCCTGTTCCCGGTGACGGCGGGCGAAGCGGTCGGAGGCGAGTCGCCTGACGGGCGGTCGTGGCCGCACGAAGACGCCCCTGCCGTGCTCGGCGTGGACCAGGCCCTCGCCCTGGAGGATGGAGAAGGCGTTGCGGACCGTCATCCGGGACACACCGAAGTGGTCCACGAGGTCGGCTTCGGAGGGCAGCTTCTCGCCTTCGCGGAATCGCCCACGGTCGATGGCCTCGCGCAGCTGGTCGGCGATCTGCCTGAAGACCGCACGATCGCTCGTGGGGTCGAGATCACCGAGGAGGCCCGAAGATAGAGGGCTCACGTGAGTACTCCTTTAGGTATCTAGACGAGTGGGCGAGTGCTGTTGCTACGGTGGAGAGCCTAGCCAGCCGAGAGGGCCGAGGAACGTGAGCACTGAACGCCCGCACTCCGTGAGCGTCGCCGGGGTCGTCGTGGACGACCAGGGCCGGGCCCTCCTGATCCAGCGCCGCGACAACGGTCACTGGGAGCCGCCGGGCGGTGTCCTCGAACGCGAGGAGACCATCCCGGAAGCCCTCCAGCGGGAAGTCCTCGAAGAGACCGGCATCAAGATCGCCCTTCCGGCGACCCTGACCGGCGTCTACAAGAACATGAAGGGCCTGATCGTCTCGCTGGTCTTCCGCTGCGAAGCCGCCGACGGTATGCCCACCACCGGTGACGAGACCCGCGCACTGCGCTGGGCCACCCGTGAAGAGGTCACCGAGCTGGCCGACGAGGCGTACGCGATACGCGTCCTTGACGCACTCGACGCGGCGACCCCGCCGGCCGTTCGCGCCCACGACGGCGTGAAACTCGTCTAGCCCGAACCCGCTGCACATGGCGGCCTACCAGCACGAAGGAACTTGTATGCACGAGTATACGAGTACAGCCCGGGTCTGGGGGCTGAGTTGCCCAGGATTCCCGGAAGAAGTGAGCCGGGCCCGCCGCTGGACCCGGGACATCCTGCGCGACTCCCCTCTGGCCGACGACGCCGAGCTGATCGTGAGCGAGCTGAGCACGAACGCGATCCGCCACACGGCCAGCGGCTGGGAGCCCGGCAGCTTCCACCTGGCCGTCGCCGTCTCGGCACAGGTGATCGCGGTCTCGGTCACGGACGACGGCGGCGCGGCCACAGCCCCCAAGGTCGAGCACCAGGACCACGACGCCGAACGCGGCCGAGGACTGGGCATGGTCAGCGCCATCGCCCACCGGGTCGTCATCCACAACACCGACCAGGGCCACACGGTCACCGCCGAGCTGTACGCCGACGCACGGCTGGGAGGCCGACGATGCTGATGAAGCTGCCCCGGTGGGGATTCTGGTGCGAGTGCTGGACGGAGAGCCTGACCGAGCAGGGCCCGCCGGCACTGGTGGCGTCGTTCGACGCTTACTCCGCTCAGCAAGCGGACCGTTGGGTAGCGGTCGCCCTCGAAACGATCTCCCCGGCACTGGACGCGGACGCCTCCAGTGCAGCGTGGGAGTGGATGTATGACGGCCGCATCGACACCCGACGAGCCCTACTGCGAGCCGAGCCCTGCACGGTGTCACTGACCCACGTCGGCACACGCATCACCTGGACGATCCGCCCCGTACTTTTCCTGCCGCTCGCGCACCGCCAGGGCACCGAACTACCGGCATGCGCACACGACTTCACACCCCGCCCTAAAGAGTGAGTTACAACTTTCTCTACTGGTTCAAGGCGGCTCGCTCCGCTCACCGCGCGCGGCCCGGCCCCCGGCCGGGCCTGCGCTCCTGTATCCGCCCCGCTCCAGCCCGGCCGGTGCCCGCGCCGCGAGCACACCAATCAGCCGCTTGCCGCCAGAGAAGGGGTACGTCGTGGCTGGGGCGGTCGGCTCCGCGGCTTTAGGCAGCCACTTTGGCGCGAGCCTCGAAGATCATGGCCCCAGCGTCGTGCTTTACCGGGCAGGTCCACAGACTGCCCGACGCGCCGGAAGCTTACGGGGCCATGATCACTCGCGCCAAAGCAGCTCCAGCCCAAAACCGCTGCACCGACCGCTTGCGCCGACTTGCTGAAGAATTCCCCGGACTAGCACCTGGCCTTGACCTTATCCTCATTGGTGGCCGAGCCACGAAGACACGGGGTGCTCAATGAAACCAACCGATGAGCCTGACGCGCCAGCCTGGGGACAGCTCAGAGATGGCCTTACACTTGACGCACTGCAGGAAGCTGTAGAGAAGTCCGGCTACCCCCTCCAAAGCACGATATTCCAACTGCTTGAGCAAGATTTCAGGGTGCAGCAAGAATGGGGGTTCAGGGACCGACTATCAGGAGAAATGCGTTCAATCGATCTAGTGGCTAGACGGGAACTAGAACACACTCCTCCCCAGGAGTCTCGCATTCGACCGACACTCACGGTGATGATCGAATGCAAGCAGTCGAACCTTCCCTACGTTTTCTTCTCGACCAGTCCAGCACCCTGGAAACTCGATCTGCCCACCATCTGCGGTCTAGGCATTAAAGAGGTCGTCGTCACGACAGACGATAACCCTTCTTCTTGGCATTTCTCCGTATCGGAGGCACTTGACCTCACCCTGCACCCATTCCACAAAGTTGAGGGTTTCTCTATTGTCAGCAAGTGCGCAAGGAAGGGTCCACGTCTCGAACTATCGGGAATTGACGCATACAACGGCATAGTAATGCCACTGATTAGTGCCGCGACCCACTTCATCGAAGCTTCGCGACCGCCGACAACCGCCCATTGGTTCGATGCCTACCTAGTATGCGCAGTAGCTGTTGTGGATGCACCCATGATAGTTGCGACGAACAACTCATCCGGCGTAAAACTTGAAGCGAGACCATGGTGCAGGCTATTCCGGCATGAACCGAAGGATCTTGGTGAGTTTTTAGGAGAAGCCGGAAGGCATCTTGCGGTCGACGTGGTCCACAAGGACTTCGCCGCTCAATATTTCACCGATCATTTGCTGCCATTCGCGGAATACTTCCGCGAGGGGGCTTTAAGGAACCATGAAGTTCTAGCCACGGGCGAAGGCTTCATTGAAGGTCATGAATTCAATCCTGAAAGCCTTAGGGACTTCCTGAAGCCCAAGGCAGGTCACGGCTCTTAAAGTTGACCAGAGAAGCTGCCACTGGAGTTGTAAGCGATCGCTGGGCCCTGTTGCATGCCGTTAGCAGTGCACAGCGATTAGCAGGCACAGCGATCGAACTCCACAGCACGTCTTAGCACGTATGCAGCCATGCCCGATCCGGCTGCCGGAACCGACCAGGCCGCCTATCGGCGGCCGTGATCCAGCACGAGAGGCCGGCCTGTCATCAGGCGATGCCAGATGTCGGCGAATGACGGCGGCCTTAAGCGGAAGCTGTGGCCGACGGCAGTGCCGACAGCACTGACGGCTACGGTGGCGGACGGCAGCACCTTGTTCCCCGACCACTGGCGGCGACACGGGCGGCCCGAACAAGATGCCAGGGTCGCAGGAGCCATGCACGCGCGCACGCGCTTTGTTTGATCAGCGTGACCGTCTCTCGCCACCACCAACTTCGCGGGATAGCGGTGGGCGGGCGGCTGCTGACGGCGGGCCGACGCGCAGTGCAGGGCCGTCCCTGGGCCGTCCGAGGTCACCCAACGCCAACCGACAACGACAGAAGCCCACGGCATCCGAGCTGGTCGGAGCCCTGGGCTTCGTCAGCCTCGCTGGTGAGCGAGACCAGTGATCAGTAGACCGGCTACTGAGAGAGCTGCTGCCCAAGATCTACCGCGTGGCTGCTCAGCCGACGCCCCTTGACCCTCGCAGCAGCAGCGAAGTACAGCAACCTCACCGTCCCGCGCCACCCATCGGTGCCCCCAGCCATCCGCCGCACCAGCCCAGGAGACCTCGGCAACCACCATGCCCATAGTTCGCATCAAGGGGATAGGTCGGCAGAAGTGCCTTCACTCGGTCATAGGACTCCGGTGACCTTACGAGATATCCAGGCCGGGAATTTCGTAGTGCGGGTCAGGAAGTGACACACCCCATCTAGCGAGTGCGTCGTTAATTTCCTTGGCCAGCCGCAAAGAGGTATCGCGGCGAAGATGAGGATTTAGCCCCCCATCGCGTGACGCATCATAATCGGGCATGAAAGGCCAGAGGTCAACTTTCCTGGGATCGATGCCCAGCAATGAGCACACATGCCTCAACCCAGAGTCCACGTGGCCACCTTTGCCTCGCTCGGCAGCGAGTCTTCCGCAGAGATCCATGAGGGCATACCCCTTGGGTGACACTTCATAAATGGTTCCCGATTTTCGAGGATCCGGGCTTCGGACGATGAATCCCGTAAGGTTCAGACGGATGATCCTCTCCTTTACCGGAGCGACCCCGACGCCCATCCGCTTTCCGAGCTTCGTGTAGTTATCAAAGCCAGATGCTTCGACTTGCGCCAATACGGAGAGACTGAGGCCACACATTCCACTCCACGTTGCAAAGGAAGCCACATCACTCTCAGTGATGCCACCAAGAACGACTGCAAGCAGGAGATCACGGGACAACGAGTTTTCAAGATCCGAGTAAACTAGACTCCTATGACTCTCCGAGTCAGCGTCAAAGTCTTCTGGAACCCAGAATACGCGCAGCCGGTCAAGCCTGTCCGCCAGCCCGGCTTTTTTATAGTCGGAGATAGCCTCGTACAGCACCGCCTTATTCTTCATGGTAGTGCGGGCAACATAGACGAGAATATCTGATTCCGCTTCAGAAAGCAGCATTCTGATATCTTTGTCGATACCCTCGTTATGCTTCCAGAGCGTCTGCCCAGAAACAGCCCTCTTCCAATTGGTGGCGAGATCGCAAGCGAAATCAAAACGTTTACGATCCGCCTCTTTGTATGCGTAAAGACGAGACTCCGATGTATTCTCAAGAATTTGCAGAACTGCATCGGAAAGAAAAGCGTGCTCGGCCGACTCCGCCACTTTGCCCCTCCCAGGTTGCCGCCGTCAGTTGGATGGTACGAGGCGCCACTGACAGATGGGCTTGGGAGGTGAGCCGACGTGGAAGCCCTTCACGGCCGGTGCACATTCGCTGCGCCGCTCCCCATCAGTCGAATACGTGTCGACGTTGCCGATCAGCGACTCAAAGGCGAGCACTCCCCCGCAGGTCAGAGCCGTACCGCCGCCGAAGCGCTCGGGGTCCTTCTAAGCGCCTGCATGCAGGGGTGCCCGCCGTCAGCGAAGCGGTCATGCCATAGGCGTGCCAGATCGTGGGGGGAACCACGGGGAACACGGGGGATGCAAAGGACGTGCCGCCGGTCGGCGACAGCCTTCCGCAGCAGGCCAGCCCGGCAACGAGCCCTGGACCACATCAGCTTCCCAAGCTGAGGGCACCGGCGCCGTGGTCACGCACCAGCTGTCGCGGCTTGCACTGGTCGACGGCATCAGCAGTATGGCTGAGCCCGGTGGGGGTGCAGCGAGACATACGCGCGCCTGAGTGATCTGCACACCCGCCGGCGTAGCTGATTTTCGTCGGCTGCGGTTCAGACCCGGGTCCGCTGAACGCCGGTGCACGCGATCAGCCTGCTGCCGTCCTCGGTGAGGAACAGCATGAAAGTCCAGGCGCCATCAGCAGCCCTGATCTGACCTAGGCGGACTGGGCGCTGATGCCGACCGAGCTGATCCACGGCGGGGGCCAGGCTCGTGGTCTCGATGCCCCGGCGGCGTGTGTACCGCAGTCGACGTTCATAGACACGGGCGAGCGCCCCAGCAGACATGGTCCCCTCCCAGACCACGTGGGAAGCGCCGCAGCGGAGCGCAGCCAGGGCGGCCACGGACGCTTCGTCGTTGCCGACCAGCAGCCGTTCGAGTAGTTCCCGCTCCATGCCGTCACCCCCACCGGGATCCTGCTGTACAGCAGCCGGATACAGCAACCACAGCAACCGGCCCCACCCCGAAGCGTCTCTCTGGGGCCGACATGCGACCTGTATGACCGTCAGCGACCGATCTCTGTAGAGCTACGGATCAGAAGGTTGCAGGTTCGAATCCTGCCGAGTGCACACAGGTGAGAGGCCCCGGAGAAATCCGGGGCCTCTTGCGTTTGCGTTGACCACGGACGGCTACAAGCGCGCCCGCCGCGCCGTCGGGGAGCGCCGACGCCCTGGATTCAGCTCAGGGCCTTGCCGACCTCGTAGATCGTCGGCCTGTCCTCGGGAGCATGGCTGAGCATGGCCTCGATCAGTTTCCCCAGCTCGCCTTGCACCTTCACGGGTCGGCGCTTGCCGTCGGCCACGGCCCTGCGCTGCACGGGGCGCGGGGCGTCGTCCGGGTAGTCGATCGCCCGCCAGCCCGTGGCGGAGATGAGCAGCGCGGCGCCAAGCGCGTAGATGTCGGCTTCGCGCGTGGGCTCTGCTACTCCGGTCGCGAGCACACTGCGCGCGATCTCCGGTGCTTCGTAGTGGACGAGGCAGCCGCGGAACGGGAAGTCGTACCCCTCGGGCACGCGACCACCGCGCGCGAGCGCCAGGTCGATCAGGTGAGTTCGATCCGGACCGATGATGAAGTGCGCGGGCTGTACGTCGCCGTGGGCCCAGCCTTTCGCGTGCAGTTCGGCCAGGGCTTCCACACAGCCCAGAGCCACGCTGGGGTCCGGTTCGATGCGCGACTCCGGATCGCGGCAGGGCTCCCACAGTCGATAGAGGTCCAGCCCCTTGCGCCACGGCTGGAAGTTCCAGGTGCCGCCGTCCCACTCGCCGTACGCGAAGTCGTGGAAGCCGAGGCGGTACAGCACGGCGCCCTCGCGTGCGGGTGCGAGCGCCGTCCAGGGCTGGGCCGGCCAGTCGGCCGTTGCCTCGATGGGGTATCCGACCTTCACGGCGTAGTGGCCACGATGGCTCTCGACCTCCCAGACCATGGAGCCCCGGCGATTGAGGACCAGGCGCTGAGCCGTGGGCATGAGCGCGTCGAGCACGACGATCGGCAGTTCGGGGGGTGTCCCGGGCAACGTCTGTTCTCCTTCCGAGCGACGCGGCCGACGCCGTGTCCGAGGCCGGCCGCGTCGCTGGTGTCGTGTCCCTACGCCTGACCGTACGGACGGCCGCAGTCCGCGTCGCACTGCGCGAGGTTCGTGCCGTCCACGGTCCAGAGGTCGTCGAAGACCATGAACCCGGCCGCCTTCATCGCGTGTGCGGAGGCGGCGACCTTCTTCGGGTCACGCGCCCCTCCACCCGGCTTGGGGTTGTGGTGGAGGAAGCGGCCCGCGAACCGATCGCACAGTTCGGCGTACTCCTTGGTGTGCAGGATGAGCGCGTGGAGGCCGAGGTCCACGTCGTCCGACGGGACCATGGGGACGGTGGCGGTCGCCGCGGTCACCGCGAAGGCCACCGCCTGGTCCGCGATCCGCTCGGCGCGCTCGCGCGTCTGTCCGTTGTGGACCATCATGAAGTGGCTGAGGCTGTAGAGCAGTTCCTCACCAGCCACCGCGCGACCGGTCTTCTGGTCGTTGGCTGTTGCCGTCATGCGAGTACTCCTTGAGTGTCGCTGTGCTCTGGCACTTGCGCCCGCACCGGTCGCCGAGGCGTGGACCACGGGTCACCGGGGGTTTGAAAGGCCGGCCCCGAACGGGGGAGGGGGAGCCAAGGAAGGTGTCATCCCGTTCGGGGCGGCCGGTCTACTGGCTGATACCGAGGGTCATACCGATCACCAGGCCGCAGGACCCACTGACCACGATGACGAAAAGACCCCTCGCGAACCGGCCGATGGCGCGCATCACAGGCCACCCCGGCTGTTGCCGTTCTTGATGGCAAGGCGGGCGCTCAGTTCCTCCCGCGCGGTCGGCGCCACCAGGTTGTTCGGTAGGTCGTCCCACTCGACACCGCCGCCGATGGGCCTTATTTGCACCCTGGCGCCGACCTCATCCATGACGACGCCGATCCGTCCACTGGCAGTGTCTTTCGCCAGTTCACCGATGCCTGGTCTGGTCTGCTGGTTGCTCGCCATGCGGCAGAGCATCCCGCCACTCAGCAGGACGCCAGAACCCCCGACGCACCCCACTTTGGGACGTCCTGCGTCGGGTAGAACGTCCCTAGTGCCGTCCCTGCGTATTAGGAGAGATTGGGATGCCGAACGAGAGGCTACGTGCTGCCATGGCGGCCGGCGGATGGACGTACGCCGCCCTCGCGGACAAGGTCGAGGTCGATCCCAAGTCCGTCGAACGGTGGGTCAATCTGGGGCGTACGCCGCGTCGCGCCACGGCCATGCTGGCAGCGGAAACACTAGCCTCGCGCTTTCACGAGGTGGGCTGTCCGACTGGTGATCAGGAAAGCGGAAAGTGCCTCTGACCAGCGAGAATGAGGATTGCTGAGGTCCTT